>JAFTRB010000072.1 GCA_017462445.1 Clostridia bacterium | reverse complement strand
CGCTGGATAAATTTGACAAGGTGACCCACACCTCCCGTATGGACTCCTTGGCGGACGTGTTTTTCTATGAGGAGGTTGAGGAGTTTTGCCGCCGCATGGCGGAAACGGTGGAGGAACCGATTTTTTCGGTAGAGCCGAAGATTGACGGTCTTTCGGTTTCGCTTATATACCGTGACGGTGTCTTTGTGCAGGGCGCTACCCGCGGAGATGGCTTTATTGGCGAGGACGTCACCGAAAACCTCAGAACCATAAAAAGTATTCCTCTTAAGCTTAATGAACCAATCCCCTATCTGAATGTTCGCGGCGAGGTATATATGCCCAGAAGCGTATTTGCCGAATTAAATGAGGAAAGAGAAGCGCAGGGTCAGCCCCTATTCGCTAACCCAAGGAATGCGGCAGCAGGCTCGCTCCGTCAGCTTGACCCCAAGGTATGTGCGCAAAGAAGATTGGCTATTTTTATCGTCAACCTTCAGGAGGGCGAGCTTTATACCGATGGCAGGACTGCCACCACTCACACCGAGACGCTGACGAGACTTTCCGAGCTTGGCTTTACAGTTTTGCCCGAATGGACGGTGGAAAAGGGGATGGAAGCTCTTAGAGAGCGAATTGCCTACCTCGGCGAATTTCGCGCCGAGTCAGCCTTTGATATGGACGGCGCAGTGGTAAAGGTTAATAGCCTTGCCGACCGTATCACTCTTGGCGAGGGAACCAGCACGCCAAAGTGGGCTGTTGCATTTAAGTATCCACCGGAGGAAAAAAGAACTAAGCTTGTCAGCATTGATATACAGGTTGGTAGGACCGGAGTGCTTACTCCTACTGCAAATCTCGAGCCGGTTCGTCTTGCGGGAACCACCGTATCCCGCGCCACCCTTCATAATATTAACTTCATCGAGGAAAAGGATATTCGCATAGGTGATACAGTCATTGTCCGTAAGGCGGGGGAGATAATACCGGAAATTCTTGAAAGCGTTAAGTCGGAGCGAACGGGGAAGGAGATGCCCTTCCAAATGCCTACCCATTGTCCCTCCTGCGGTCAGCCGGTTGTTCGTGATGAGTGTGGTGATGGCGCAGCCATTCGATGTGTTTATTCCGGCTGTCCTGCGCAAAAGGCGCGCCGTATTGTTCACTTTGCCTCTAAGGGGGCCATGAATATTGATGGCTTGGGCCCTCAGGTGGTTGATCTTCTGATTGGCGCAGGCGTAGTTGATGATATTGCTGACCTATATCGTCTCAGCGTGGAGGACATTGCAGGCCTCGAGAGAATGGGGCAGAAGAGCGCTGAAAATCTTGTCAATGCTATTTCCGAGTCAAAGGCCAGAGGACTCGAGAGACTTCTTTTCGCACTAGGCGTTCGCCAGGTTGGCGAGGTTGCGGCGGAGAATATCGCAATCCGTATGCAAACTCTCGATGCATGCTTGAACGCGAGCGTAGAGGATTTTTCGGCAATTGATGATATTGGTGAGATAACTGCCAAGGCACTTGTTGAGTTCTTCTCCGATGAGGCCACTCGCGAGTTATGCGACGAGCTTACCGAGCTTGGGCTGGTTACGAAAGCTGTAACAGGTCCCAGGGCGGATAAATTTGCCGGTATGACCTTTGTCCTGACTGGAACACTTCCGACAATGACAAGAGATGAGGCATCTGCTCTTATCAAAGCAAACGGCGGAAAGGTTTCGGGTAGTGTCTCTAAGAAAACGACATATGTGGTTGCCGGCGAGGAGGCAGGCTCAAAGTTAACTAAGGCAAAGGAACTTGGAGTTAAAATTATAGATGAAGAAGCGCTTTTAAGCATGATTTAGATTTTTTAATTAAAAACAACCTCTGTAATTCAGAGGTTGTTTTGTTTAGGAATATCGCATTTTAGTGTAATTGTTTTGCCTGTTCTTGGGTGAATAAAGCTTAATTCGCCACAATGCAAACGGTATATTTCGTTTCCCTTTTGTGTACCGTACATAAAGTCATTTACAAGCGGGTGGCCGATGTGTGCCATATGCACACGGATTTGGTGAGTTCTGCCTGTGTGCACGGTTATGCGAAGGAGGGAATTACCGTCTTCGGTGCGCTCTATCAGCTCATATTCTGTCAGGCTATCCTTGCCGCCCTCGCGTACAATTCTGCGAAGAGAGTCGGGGCTTTCACGAGCAATCGGTGCGCTTATCTCACCGTGGGCGGGCATTTCTCCCTCGACGATGGCATAGTAAATTTTCGTCATACTGTTTGCCTGCATCTGTCTTGAAAGATGAATGCAAGAAAGCTGGTTTTTTGCTACCAGGACTATACCGGAGGTGTCTCTATCCAGCCTGTTTACCGAGCGAAACACAAAGGGCTTGCCAAGATAATGTCTGAGCGCATTCGCCAATGTCGGTAGGCTATTGCCGCGACAGGGATGAACAGGCATATTTGTAGGCTTATTTATCGCTATAACATCATCATCCTCGTAGATAACATCAATCGGTATATCTATTGGTAGGATGTTCTCGCTTTCTTCCTCGGGGAATAATACTCGTATTTCATCTCCTTTTTCCACCATTGCCCGCATATGAACCGCTTTTCCGTTCAATAAAACATTATCATATTTTACTTTAGCAATCAATGAGGTGGAGAACCCGAGCTTGTTTTTCAGATAGTCTCTGATTTTTATTGGCTGATTAAGCCCCTCAATAATTTCAACAATTTCGTCTGCCATATATAATCCGTTTTTCTTTTAGTATAACAAAAGTTTCGGGTAAAGTCAAGAAAAGACTAATTTGTTTAGCATTTGGGTTGAATTTTTCCTTGCTTTATTGTATAATTGAAAAAGAGAGGTGTTAATATGAAATTTGGAATGCCGACACTTGTAGAGTGCAGGGACATATACGGCTGTGTTGACCTTGCCAAGCGACTGTCGCTTGATTTTATCGAGATAAATACCAGCTTCCCTCAGTATCAGACCGAGATAATGGATAGGGGAGAGCTTAACAGGTTCAGACGTGAAGGCGGAATATTTTACATCGTTCACGCCGACGAGGGGTTAAATCCCTTCGATTATAATAGGTCGGTTTCGGAGTGCTATTTTGAACTTATGAGACGGCATATAGATTTTGCCCTTTGTATCGGAGCGCCTGTTATAAATATGCACCTGATGAAGGGCATCTATGTTACACTACCCGAAAAGGTTATTCTTTTGAATGATGTATACCGTGACGAGTATTTAGCCCGTGTCGACGAGTTTATCTCTATGTGTGAAAGGGAAATCGGTAATGAAGGGCTTAAAATAGCTATCGAGAACGTGGACGCTAACCCGTTTACAAGCGCTCAGAGGGCTGCAATGCCGCGCTTTATGGCAAGCTCGGTATTCGCTTTGACACTTGATACCGGTCATGATGAATGCTTGGGAGGCAAGGATAGAGATGTTTTTGCTGCTTATCCCGATAGGCTTGTGCATCTGCATTTGCACGATAGCGACGGCAGAAGCGCGCACCTGCCCTTCGGCGAGGGAAGAATAAACATCAAGGAAAAGCTGGGACTTTTGAAGAATGACGGCACTTGTCTTATCGAGGTCAAGACGGCAAGAGGGCTTGAAGAAAGTATTGAATATCTAAGGAGAATAGGCTATGAACTGTAAGGAAAGATTTATAGAGATTTTTAAGAATAACATTAAGCGTGAGGGGGCAGATAAGCTGCTTGAATATCTGCTTTCCCCGGCGTCCGACTTTTTCACTGCGCCCGCTAGCGCAAGGTTCCATTCCTCATACGAGGGGG
>JAFTRB010000071.1 GCA_017462445.1 Clostridia bacterium | reverse complement strand
GATGAAGGGCAATGAAATCTTTACCGAGATGTACTACGCCCCCTTCGACAAGGACAAGACCCACAGAATGTACTCGGTTACAAAAAGCTTTGTTTCGGTTGCTATCGGCCTTTTGGAGGAGGACGGGGTTATCTCGCTTGACGACCGTATTGCCGACTACTTCCCCGAAAAGATTGACACCGAGGTTCACCCATTCATTGCAATGCAGACAATTCGGGATATGCTTAAGATGAGTACCGCGGGCGAGCCAGAGTATTGGTTCTCCTCCAAGGATCGCGACCGCTCGCATCTATATCTGAACAATAACAATTCAACTCTGCGCCCACCGGCAACCCTTTGGGAATACGATAGCCCCGGCTCGCAGCTTATGTGCGCTCTGGTGGAGAAGCTGACAGGCAAAACTATGCTTCAGTTCCTCGACGAGAGAATATTCAGCCATCTCGGCTGCTTCAAGACTGCGAAGATGTTAAAGGTTAACGGTGGCGATAGCTGGGGCGACTCGGCTATGATATGCACTCCCCGAGATCTGCTTACCTTCGCGCGCTTTGTAATGAACAAGGGCGTTTGGAACGGAAAGAGGCTGATGAACGAGGAGTATTTGACCACCGCTACATCTCCCCTGGTCTGCAATTTGAAAAATGGACACCGCGCAGCCTTCCACTATGGATATGGCTATCAGTTCTGGATGTGCAAGGACGGCTTTGCCTTCGTAGGTATGGGCGATCAGCTTTCCATTTGTATGCCAAAGCAGGATATCATATTCGTATGTACCGCAGATAATCAGGGCAATAATCCGCCCTCTAGAGATATTATCGTCAGCGCATTCCAGAACCTGATTATAAAAAAGGCCGCCGCTACTGCGCTTCCCGAAAATCCGGAGGCTAAAAGAAGGCTTGACGAGATTAGCAGGAGCCGTGTTCTGTTCGCCTTTACCGGTGTGGAAAACGAGGCTCTCAAAAGGAAGATCGACGGCGTTGTATACGAATGCGAGGACAATGCTATGGGGCTTAAGGACTTCCGCTTTGACTTCGGCGACAATGGCGAGGGCGTTATGACCTATCACAACGAGGGTGGCGAGATGGTGCTTCCCTTTGGCGTCAACAAGAATGTCTTTGGTCTGTTCCCCGAGCTTGGCTATTCCAAGGAGGTTGGCGGCGAGCGCACAACCGACGGGCACAAATACGGCTGCGCTACCTCGCTGGCGTTCCTGGACGAAAACAAGCTGATTGTCTCTATACAGATTCTTGACGATTATTATGCAAACGCATCCTTCATAATTGCATTCAGAGATGAATATGCGGTTGTAAATGTTGAGAAATCAGCGGAGGACTTCCTTTGGAACTATAACGGAAGGACCATTGCAAAAATCAAGGAATAATTATATCTCCCCCACGGCTTGCTATGGGGGAGATTGAAAAACTACCGGGCTTTATTGATAAGCCATGTAATAGGTATGACAGGCTAAACGCTTTTGATAAAATTGATAGGAGATTGTTATGCTTTTATCGCTTTCAAAAATAAAGAGAACGCTGGATGTGCTTGCAGGCAGAAAGCAACGCACGCTTTTTAAGGTTGACAGGCTTACCGCCTTGGAGGTTGATGACTATAAAAACTCAAACACACCGCCCGACGGTGAGTATACTCCTTTTCGCACGGTTGACGGAAGGGATAAACGCTTTTGGATAAAGGCGGATTTTTCGACTCCCGACTGTATGGAGGGATATGAGTATTCCCTTCAGATCAGCACAGGCATCAGCGGCTGGGACGCATTGAATCCGCAGATGATATTCTATATAAACGGCGAAATGCGCGAGGGTCTGGATATTAACCACCGAACGGTTGCTCTCGCTCCAAGCACCGAATACAAGACCTATTGCTATCTGTATTCCGGTGTATCAACCGGTCACTTTGATGTTGATTACCGCATTATTGCAACAAATAAAAATGCGGAGGCTCTGTATTATGATATGCTTGTCCCCTATGAGGCCTGCAGAGATGTTTATCCCGAGGGAAGCACAGAGTATGCAAAAACGATGACAATACTCGAGGAAGCCTGCAACCTGCTTGACATCAGAGCCTGTGGCGAGGACACCTTCGGGGAAAGCGTGGAAAAAGCCGCTGAATACATCAGAACCGAATACTATGATAAGCTCTGCTCCACCGTAGGAAAGCCAACTGTGAGCTGTGTTGGACACACGCATATAGATGTTGAATGGCAATGGGATCGCAGGCAGACCAGGGAAAAAATGCAAAGAAGTGCCTCCACAGCGCTTTCGCTTATGGAGCGTTACCCCGAATATCTGTTTATGCTCTCCCAGCCCGAGCTTTACAGGTACTTGAAGGAGGAAGCTCCCGAAAAGTACGCCGAGCTGGCGGAGCGAGTATCAAACGGACAGTGGGAGGTTGACGGAGCGCTTTATCTGGAGTGTGATTGCAACCTTATCAGCGGCGAAAGCATGATAAGACAGCTGATGTACGGCAAGGACTTTTTCAGAAAGGAATTTGGCAAGGAGAGCCGTGTTTGCTTTCTTCCCGATGTATTTGGTTACAGCGCCGCTATGCCGCAGATATTGAAGGGCGCAGAGGTTGATTATTTTGTTACCTCCAAGATAAGCTGGAATGACACAAATACAATGCCCTATGACGCCTTTATGTGGAGAGGTATTGACGGAAGCGAAATATTCGCAAGCTTTATAACAGGTCAAAGAACGAAAAAGGGTGAAGAGCCGAAAAGGAACACCTCCTATGTCGGAGAAATAACACCGTCATTTATCGATGGAACCTGGGCGAGATTCAAGCAGAAGGAATATGCTAACCGCACCCTGAATACATACGGTCACGGAGATGGCGGTGGTGGACCGACCAGAGAAATGCTCGAGTACGCCAGGCGTCTGTCTCGCGGCATACCCGGACTGCCTGTGGCGAAATTAACCACGCTGAGAGATCACCTCGACCTGATGTATAAGGAGTTTTGCGACTCTGCTGACAGGCTGAAATATACTCCCCGTTGGGTTGGCGAATTATATCTTGAATATCACAGAGGAACATATACAACCATGGCTCGCAATAAGCGAGGGAACAGAAAGAGTGAGCTGGCTCTCGGGTTGTGCGAGGCGCTTTTGGCAACCGAGGAGCTGTTGGGATATGATGCCGACAAGAGCGGACTTTATCCCGCTTGGCAGACACTTTTGCACAATCAGTTCCACGATATTCTTCCCGGCTCAAGCATAGGCTCGGTTTATGAATTCACACGCGCAGACTATGCAAGCCTTCATGAGTTTACAGATAATAAATGTAAACTATCCTTGTCAAATATCGCCAAAAATCTTAACACGGCCCCCGGTGTGCTTGTTTACAACCCCTCGGGCTTTGATAGATGCGGCACCTTCAGGCTTGGTGATAAAACATATGCTACAAGCGAGACTATTCCCGCCTTTGGATACAAGGTAGTGACGAATGCTATAAGCGACTGTGCAGTAAAGGCAGACGGGCTGAGCATAGAAAGCGGTCGGTATAGAATCCTGCTTGATGAAAGCGGAAGAATCATATCGCTTTTGGACAAGAAGGCGGCACGCGAGCTTGTACCAAAGGGCGCTCTTATGAACGAGTGGCAGGTCTATGAGGATTACCCATTGAATTACGATGCCTGGGATATCGAGGAGTACACAACAAGAAAGCCTTACATTCTGTCGGGGAAAGCGGATATCACCCCTATATCTGACGGCGCAAGAGCAGGATTGCAAATTACTCACACCTATTTGTCATCGACGATCAGCGAAAAGATCTGGTTGTATGACTACTCCCCCAGAATCGATCTTGAATGTGTAATAGATTGGAAGGAGCATAACCAACTAGTTAAGCTGATATTCCCTACCGATATTCATTCAAACGAAATAGAATGT
>JAFTRB010000070.1 GCA_017462445.1 Clostridia bacterium | reverse complement strand
GTATGGGTGATTATGTAAGATGGCGGGGGCGTGGGTGGTTAGACAGGCTTTAGGACACCGCATCCAGGATAGATGAGCGAGCAGATAACTTTCCCTTCATCCGGACGGAGAAGGCTAAAATAATGAAGTATTTCATTTTTTCATTTTTTGAAGTATTTCGTTTTTTCATTTTTCCCCTTGACAAAAGAGTGAAAAAAATATATAATAATATTCCCTATGGGGCCGCAATGGTTTCGACAGGGGTTTTGAGGTATGATAAGCGTAGCGCGCCGGATAATCGCGTCAAAATGTCCAAACTTAAATAATAAACGACAACAATAGAGTTGCTCGTGCAGCGTACGCTGTGATGCGGTCATAAGCACCGCCCGTACCGTGGGAGAGGACTACGGCTCTCACCGTGCGTCAAATCAGTAGTGAACATGAACCGTGATTTTGTCTTTGTAACGGTCATGGATTAAAAGACTACCCTGACGGAAGCCTGTCTCTCGGCGTCCCGATGTGGGAAGCTTAATAGAGTGACTGCCTACGGAGAAGGTTATGTCAAGAGGCCTTTGGACACGGGTTCAATTCCCGTCGGCTCCACCAAAAGTCATAGGGGTGCATTCGCACCCCTATGACTTTTCTTTTTTTGGTGGAACCAACAGGGAATTGAACTCGCTCGCACAACCTTTGCTTTGTAGCGAACCACTTAATTGGGTGGCTTGGCTTAAGTTCCCTGCCCCGCTCGGCTTGGGTGCGAATCGGGTTCACATTCGCCCCGATGGGCGTCAAGCTTGCTTGTAAGACCGAGGGAGCGAATATTCGCCAAGGGCGAAATTCCCGTTATTTGTTATGGTTTGATTGATGGTCGAGTCATCTTTTCTTTGGCGGAGCCGCGGTTTGAACACGCTCGCACAACCTTTGCTTTGCAGCGAACCGCTTAATTTGGTGGCTTGGCTTAAGTTCCCTGCCCTGCTCGGCTTGGGTGCGAATCGGGTTCACGTTTGAGCGAAAGCTGTGAGGAGCTTGCTCCTTATGTATTGCATTATCTTACAGATATCAAACAGCCACCCAAGATGGGTGGCTGACTCATTTTCAGGATTTACTCAACAATTATCTCCGCGACGTGGCCCTTGTCGTAGGGCGTGCCGATGCAGATGTATTGAGGAATTACAGTGGGGGTGCCATCGGGCGTGGTCGCCAGGATTTCGGTGTAGATGTCGCTATGGCGGTGGCCTGCGATTACCGCGCGGATTATGTCGGCATTGGTCCTTATTATGGAGAGAACCGACTTAGTTTCCTCGGAGCAGGAATCGTTGCCAAGAATAAGCTTGCCATCTATAATTCCATCGTAATAGTTAATCGGGAAGCCACCGGGGTCCCCCAGAGAAAGAACATTTTCTATGGGCAGAGCCTTTTCACCGGGGTTAAAGGTTCTGAGCGGCTCGTGGAGAAAGAGCAAAATCGGATAGCCCTCCTTGCGCGCCCTTTCGATATCCGCAAGAAGCTTTTCGCCCTGCTCGGGGTAGAAGGTTGAACGGTCATTAAGCATAAGAACCAGCATTACACTATTATTGACAAGCCTTGAATGATAGAAGATATCGTGATGCCAGAAATTCCGAATGAGAGAAAGGCGCTCCTCATAGCTCATTGCTTCAGGAAGTTCGCCCTGGCAGCGGCGCATAAGCTCGTGTCCTCCAACAACCGAAACTACATCAGGGTATTTATTCCAAATCTCCCTATCCATAAGCTCCATCGCGCCAAAGGAAAGATAGTCCATAATATCGCCACCGAGGACAATCTGGTCGGCGGAGGATATGTATTCAAGGCATCTTCTTGCGTTTGGTAGAGATGCTCCATTTTTAAGCCATTGGCGATTTTTATATGTGCTCATAAGCACGGGATCGTTTTCTGCAAGATCTCTTTCATTACAATAGTTAAAGTGAAGGTCGGTGGCGTAGCCAATTCTTGTAGGCGTCCTGACACCCAAGGAAAGGGTTATACGGCGGACTATAACACCGCTGTCAGCTAAAATCAGCTGCTCTGTCTTATGGGCATTTTTGTTAACAATTGTTTGCATATCGAAAGCCTTTCTGCCTTTAATAAAGAAATAAATTTAACACGGGGTATGGGTATAGCTATAAAGAGCTATGGATTATCAGTTTATTAGTCAAGCATTTATTTGATTTAATTTTAGCACATTTTCCTCATTTAGTAAACCCTTTTATGTAAAATTGTTTATACTTTGCTATTTGCTTTTCTTTGGCTTTGAATTTTAATCTTACATAATCTCCACAATAATTTTTCAGAAAAATGTCGAAATTATGAATAAAACCTTTGACATTATCGAAAAGAAGTGTTATAATAGTCGGTGGGAGTAAATAAACCCAGAAAAATTTGAAGGAGCTTTCTTATGGAAAAGAAACTTGTCTACGATGTCCATGAAAGACCGGTGTTCAGCAAGATGCTGATCTTCGCGCTCCAGCAGGTTCTTGCAATTCTTGCGGCAACCATCGCTGTTCCCACCATCATCGGCCTTCCAACTCAGATTCCTGCAGCGATTCTTGGCGCAGGTATCGGTACCCTGGTTTATCAGCTATTCACCAAATTCAAGAGCCCTGTGTTCCTTGGCAGCTCGTTCGCCTTCCTCGGCTCGCTGTTTACCGCTGTTGCTTACGGCTACTGCGGTATCATTCTCGGCTCTGTTGTAGCCGGACTTGCTTATGTTCTCATCGCTGTTGTCATTCACTTTGTCGGCACCGATTGGGTAAATAAGCTTATGCCCCCTGTTATCATCGGTCCCACCGTTGCTATTATCGGTCTGTCCCTTGCAGGAACTGCTATGGGCGATATCGTTAAGGCGAGCGGAGCAAAGGAGACCTTCTTCAACCCCGGCACTCTTCAGGTCGAGTCTCTTTACGGTAGCTACAACCTTGTTGCCCTTCTTTGCGGACTTGTTGCTTTTGCTACCATAGTTATTTGCTCGACGCAGAAGAAGTACAAGATGCCCAGGCTTATTCCCTTCATTATCGGTATCGGCGTTGGCTATGTTGTAGCCGCAATCTTCACCTTTATCGGTAACGCATTCGACCTTGATTACCTCAGAATAATCAACTTCGACCCCCTTATTAACAACTTCGTTGATTCCAAGGGTGATTTTGTTGGCTTTGCTGCCTTCATCAGCCTTCCCGACTTTGCGCTTATCGAGGCCTTCAAGGAAATCGCTGACGGAAGTGTTAAGCTTGACGGCGGCGCAGTGGTTGAGGTTATTGTTGCCTTCCTTCCCGTTGCTCTTGTTGTATTCGCAGAGCATATCGCAGACCACAAGAACCTTTCCTCCATCATTGGCAAGGACCTCATTGCAGATCCCGGTCTTGAGAAAACCCTTCTCGGTGACGGCGTAGGCTCTATTGCAGGTACGGTATTCGGTATCTGCCCCAACACCACCTACGGTGAGTCGGTTGGTTGCGTTGCTATCACCAGAAACGCTTCTGTTGCTACAATTACCACCACCGCTATTATGTGTATCGTGCTTTCCTTTGTAAGCCCGATAATGGCGCTTCTTCAGACCATCCCCGCTTGTGTTATGGGCGGTGTATGTCTCACTCTTTACGGCTTCATTGCTGTATCCGGTCTTAAGATGTTCAAGCACCTTGACCTTGAAAACAACAAGAACCTGTTCGTTGTATCCAGCATACTTATCGCGGGTATCGGCGGTCTTTCCATCCAGATTCCTTATGCAATTGCAGAGAATGGCGCAATCTCGGCTACCATCACCGTTACCTCTATCGCAACCGCGCTTATCATCGGTATTCTTACAAACTTCATTCTTACAAAGATTGAGAACAGCAAGCTTGGCGTAGATCCCGAGGAGACTGCCGAGGAGACTGCCCTGGAGACTGTCGCTTCAGAGGAGACTGAGGAGGCCTGCGAGCCTGTTGCCGAGACGGAGGAAGTATAATGAAAAGCTACGATAATGTAGTAATTTTCGACCATCCGCTTATTCGCCACAAGATCGCTATTCTTCGTGACGAGAAAACCAGCATGAAGGAATTCCGCGAGCTTATCGAGGAAATTACCACCCTTATGACATACGAATCGCTGAAGGAGGATGTTCCCACTACCGAGATTACGGTAAAGACCCCTCTTGAAACCTGTACTCAGCAGGTTGTAAGCGACAATTCCATAGCAATAGTTCCCATCCTCCGCGCAGGACTGGGAATGGTAAACGGTATTCATGTGCTCTTCCCCTCTGCAAGAGTCGGCCACATTGGTATGTACAGAAACGAGGAGACTCTCGAGCCCTGTGAATACTACTGTAAGCTGCCCGACGGAATTGAGGACAAGCTGGTTTTGCTTGTTGACCCGATGCTTGCCACCGGTGGCTCTGCCTGTGATGCAATTGCGCTCCTTAAGAAGCGCGGCTGTAAGCACATCAAGTTTATGGCTATCATCGGCGCTCCCGAGGGAGTAAGCAGGGTTGCCGAGGCTCATCCCGATGTAAACATCTATGTTTCCACCCTGGACAGATGCCTCAACGAGAACGGATATATCCTTCCCGGTCTTGGCGATGCGGGTGACAGATTGTTCGGCACTAAATAATTGACTTTATTCTAAAAAGAACAAAGAGGTATTTTGGGTAACACCGAAGTACCTCTTATTTTAATTTTAATCGGCTTCAGGTTTATGTTTTTATTGACTTTTTCGCTCCGCAGTGCTAAAATAATTTAGTAAAAATATTTTGGAGCTTGTTATGGATTCATTTCTTTTCGCCCTGGGGGCGGTGATGCCCATTGTGCTTATGGTTTCCCTTGGCTTTTGCCTTAAGGCTATTGGTATTTTGCCAAAGGAAATTATCAAGCCTTTGAACAAAATAGTATTTCGCGTTTTTTTACCCATACTACTTTTTCTTAACATTTACAAAATATCGGATTTCGGAGATTTGTCATTTGGCTACATAATTTATATGACGGTGGCAATTACCGTCATCTTTCTTATATCCTTTCCGTTATCGGCAATTCTTACTAAGGACAGAAGGAGACGCGCTGTGCTTATCCAATCCTCCTTCAGGTCCAACTGCGCGCTGATCGGTCTGCCTCTGTCGGTGTCGCTTGTGGGCGATGCGGGAGCGGCGGCGGTTTCTCTGCTCTCGGCGGTGTCAATCCCTCTCTTTAATATCCTGGCTGTTATAGCCCTGACGGTATATGACCCGAGCGGAAGGAAGCCGACGGTGGGCAAGGTCCTTTTGGGTATAGTGAAAAATCCGCTGATTATCGGAGTTGCCCTCGGGCTTGTGGCTCTTGGAGCAAGACAGGCGTTTGTTGCCCTTGATATTGATTTCAGACTCTCGGATATTACCCCTATTTACTCGGTTATCAACGATTTATCAAAATGCGCAACGCCGATAGCTCTCCTTGCATTAGGCGCTCAATTCGAGTTCTCCTCGGTTAAGAATATGAAAATGGAAATCATCAGCGGAACGCTTATGAGAACGCTTATATTCCCTCTTATCTGCATTGGAGTTGCGTTATTCCTTATACCGGGATTGGAGCCTGCGCACTATGCCGCGTATGTGGGTGTATTCGCAACGCCGCTTGCGGTTTCGACAGTTCCGATGGCACAGGAGATGGGCTCTGACGAGGAGCTTGCAGGTCAGTTGGTTATCTGGACAACGATTGCCTCCGCCTTTGGTATTTTCCTGTTCACCTTCCTGATGAAGCTCCTGGGAGCATTCGGTTAATAAAAATAGCATTCACTGAAGCCTTGGCTTGTGAATGCTATTTTTTTATGTTCTGTAGTAGCGGAAGGCTCTGCCCTCCTTTTCCCTTTTGAGAAGCCCAAGCTCCATAAGAAGCCTCAGGCAATAGTAGGAGTAGCGAGACCTCGAGCCGATCTTCCTTTTATATTCCTCTGCGGTAAAGTCCCGGGGCAACCCCTCGGGAAGAAACAGGAGATAGTCCTCCCTATCTCTCAGCTCATACTCTCCCAGAAAATCAAGAGGCATAAGCTCTATCCTGCTTGCCTTTATCCGCCGCTTTGCCCCTCTGCCATCCAGGTATCTGTATTCATCACAGGAGAGCAGGGGCATAATGACATCAACACCGGGGGCGGTCAGGTATTTTGCTATCTTAAAAAGCTCATAACCTGTGTCATAAATGCTGTGGTAGGATATCATTCTGCCATCCTAGACTATGCCTGTTTCCCTATCCATCCAGCGAATACGCTTTTTAGCGATTATCGGGTGGACTATTGTAACAGAATACTCGGGGAGGAAGGCATCGAGCTTTGGCGCTAAATAATCCAGCCTTTTGCGCTGAATTTCATATATATGCCCGCAGTAAAGGACATCTGCGACCTTGCCGGATACCTCGACCTCCTGGTGAGTGATATCTCTATCGCAATATGATTTCAGCACGCGGTGAAGTGTCTTTTCGCCGAGGCCGCCTATTCCTTTGCTTGAATCAAGCGCTAACGCACTACCGAGGGCGAGCATAAAGCGCTCCCTTTTATGCTCCGGACTACTCAACGAAGCAGAAGCCTCCGGTCTTTACACCCAAGCGGCCAAGCGCCTTAACGCCGGAATCGATTTCAGAGAAGCTGTCATTCTTGTGAATGACAAGTACCGTATTATTTGCAAGAGCAGAATACGCTCCCATATCGAACACGCCACCGCGCCATGGAAGGTCGACGATTATGGCATCAAAGCCCTCTGTGGCTCCAACGAGCCTTGCCAGCTCAACGCCGTCAACCTGCTTGCCGATCCAGCCGTTTATCGGAAGCTCGGCACAGGTGAGATTTCCCTCCTCGCTGACGATGCGAAGCGAGTCCCCTGGCTCCCCTTCCTCGGGTGAAGCGTTGGTATTGCCAAGATAGAGTGTCTTTTTTCCTACTCTTGAATAAGAGTATGAAAGGCCCATAGCAACATAATTTGCGCTCGCGCCCTCGGCTGCAGGCATAAGGGTAACAATGGGAGAATCATCAAGGCTGATTGCCGAGCGAAGAAGATTGAAGCCGTCGTTTATAAACGGGGTATCGTCAACCTCGCTATCCGCCATACCGTCCCTGGTCATAGAAATCTCGGCAAGAACAGGCTGGCTATACCTTTCGGCAACCGCGCTTGCATCGCTCGCCTTGTTTGAGAAGATGCTGAGCGCGAAGAACACGCAATATGCAAGAATAAAGCCGGCAGCGGCAAAGATTACCGCCTTCTTGATGTATGAGGGGGTAGCCATCTTGATGTCATCAAGGGTCTGCACCTGGTCGATGATGGTTATGTATTTACCGCTGGCGCTGTCAACGGTTTCACCGTTTACCTCTATGATGACCTCCTCCATTGCGCGCTGGATCGCCTGGGTTGCCTGGAATACTACATCAGGGTCGGTGTAGGTCAGGGACACGCTGAACACAAGCGAATCGGGATCGCTCTTTGTCGCTCTGATCATTCCCTTCAGCAGATTAACCGCATTGTCCTCGGTCGTATTCCACTGGGTGGCTAGGTCGCTGTTCTGCACCGCGCGGCGTACAAGGAAGTCCTTCCTTGCAAGCTCGACATAATTGCTTGCCATTTGGGCGGCGCCCATTGTGTTTGACTGGTTAACATTACCTGCAGAGGATGAGGATGCCGAGTTTACCCAGAAGGAGGCGGAGCCGCTATATGTGGTTGTATCGGTCAACAACGAATAGGTAAAGCCCAGCGCCCCGAAAAGCAGGGTGATGATGAGAATCAGCGCCCAGAAGCGACGAAGAACCCGCCACAGGGTTATCAGCTCAAATTCTTTTTCTTTCTTGGTGGTTTCCATATTAACTCCAATCTTATGGATTATTAGTTTTCAGTTAGTTATTCGCCAGCCTCGTCACAGCTGCCGCTCAGCACCGCGTGGGATATTTCCGCAGCCGAGTCCTCCATATTACAGTAAAGCTCGACCAGCCGAACCGCGCCTATAACACGGTCAGCCATTCTCATTGTGCTTAGCATTGCGCCGGCGGTGTTCCTCGGCATATACATTTGTGTGACAAAATCGGTAATTATTTCGCCCGACGGAACGAGCCGCGCCCGATTCTTCTCGCCTCTTCTTAAAAAGGCTATGCCGACAAGGGGCGCCATCTCGTTTACACCGTAGTTTTCCTTTCCCTGCCAGGGCGTTCCGCAGGCATAGGGAATGCCGTCGATAAAACGAATTATCGGCTTATCTCCGTTCAGGTAGTGTACCCTCTCGCCAAAGGTCTTCAGCCAAAGACGGGTGTGGGTGGTCTTGCCAACTCCGCTTTTAGCGGTGAAGGCGTACGCCTTGCCATCAAGGCTCAATACAGCTCCGTGAAACACAAAGGCATCATAGGAGGGGAGCATCTCGGCAATCTTGCGATAGGCAACTATTGACTCAAGGTATCCGTCAGAAAACCCGACCTCGGTCTGCCCTCTTTCAGCATTGATCTCCTCCTCGGAGGCGGAAACAACAAAGTCTGCCTTTGCCTCTGTGAGATAATCCTGAGCTAGCCTCTCGATATATCTATGCTTATTATCTATTCCGACATTCAAGCCGGCAATTTTGATTGTGATCATCCTGACTCCTAGTCCGCCTCCGCAAGATATGCGGCAACAAGCGACTCATTTCCCTCGCCGATATAAATAGTGACAAAGGCATCATAGCCGCCATCGTAAATAACCTGCCTGATTGCATCGCAGGAATAGAAGGCGTTGTCCCTTATCACGCGAATTGATGAGGGAAGCTGGACACGGGAGAGCGAGACACATCCGCTGAAGGTGGAGTCGCCAAGCTCGGTAATGCCGCCGGGCAGCTCGATGTTGACAAGGGACTCGCATCCCAGAAACGCCTGGTTGCCGATTTTTTTAAGCGACTCGGGCAGCCTGATGTCATAAAGAGCTATGCAGTTATAGAAGGCGGTATCGCCGATATCGGTTACAGAATTACCGACAACAACACGCCTGAGAGTGAGACACTGCTCAAACGCGCTGATACCAATGCTCTTGACGCTATTTGGCAATTCGATCGCCTCCAGCCCGTGGCAGGCAAGAAATGCGGAGTCGGATATGGTTTCCAGGCTCGCGTTCCAACTAATGTCACTAAGGAGAACACAGCCACCAAAGGAGCTTTTACCGATAATCCTGAGCGACTTCGGCAGCCTGATGCCCCTAAGGCTCTCAAGCGCCATAAAGCAAGCGTTGCCAAGCTCGGTAACGGTATCCGCAAGCTTGATCTCCGTAAGGGAGATACATCTTGCAAGCATTCTTTGCGGTATTGCGTGGGCAAAGCCGCGCAGGTCAACACGTTCAAGAGCCGAGCAATACTCAAAGCACGCCTCGCCTGCCTCGGTGACATTTGCAAGATTTATACTTTTCAGCTTCGAGCAATTGTAGAAGCTGTATGCGCCAAGGCTGTTAGCCGATGCGGGAAGGCTGATGCGCTCCAAGGAGGAGCAGCTATAAAAGGCGTACGCGCCAATCTTCCTGACAGCGGAGGGGATATTGATTTCAGACAGCGACTTG
>JAFTRB010000069.1 GCA_017462445.1 Clostridia bacterium | reverse complement strand
GAAAAAACAGGTAAATATTTTATTGATAATTGTTGACATTATATAAGCGGTGTGCTAAAATAAGATAAAAATATGTAATTTTAAATATTTTATTATAAATATATATAATTAATATGTAACATATTTTTGTCCCAACAAATGTCAAAAAGCATTATTACAGTACATAAACCAACAAATCCAAACAAATCTAATAAGGAGAAAGAACAATGCCTGAAATCAAGTATGAGGTGGTTGACAGAATCGGCATCGTAAGCGAGGGCAACAACGGCTGGAACAAGGAGCTTAACCTTATCAGCTGGAACGAGAGAGAGCCTGTGTACGATATTCGTACCTGGTCCCCCGACCACGAGAAGATGGGTAAGGGCGTAACCATCACCGTTGAGGAAGCAAAGGTCCTCCGTGATATGCTCAACAACCTTAACCTCGACTAATCCCAGATAAGAAAAAGACCTGCCGCGGCAGGTCTTTTTCTATTTGCTACCGTCATCTGTCTTGCTGCTATCAGCCTCCGAAAGCAGGGGAAGCTCCTCGTCAAAAGCAGAGGGCAGCTCCTCCCGCTGAGGCTTGGGGGTAGTGTCCGGAAGGAACTTGGTCTTTATACGCTCGACAATGTCACCGATAAAGCCACGCAATCCGCCCTTCTCCTCCTTCGGCATTTCATCCTCGTCGTGAATAAGCTTAACGATCAGGGTGTCGATCAGCTTCACCATCTTGGCGTTGGCGCTCCTTTTCTCCCTCTCTCTATCCATTATCTCGGTGTAGTTCTCCGCCCCGACTCTCGCGCCGATAAGCGTAGGAGCAAAGGTGTCCTCCAGCTTTCTT
Organism: Clostridia bacterium; assembly: GCA_017462445.1. The sequence continues at coordinate 6,328 of JAFTRB010000069.1, read as the reverse complement.
TGTATAAACCGCTTTCCAAGCCTCTTTTCAAGAAGCTCGTGGAAGAAGGCGAGCGCGGGATTGCTTATTCCCATATCATCAAAGAACAGGTCGGCTATGCGATGGTTGGGCTGTTCGTTCATTCTCATAATCAGGCTACCGTCCTCCCCGAAGGAGAACTTCAGCATACGGACATTCGGCATCTCGGGGAATAGAAGCTCCAGCTTATAGAGCATATTCCTGTCCTCATCCTCCATTGCCTCGCCCATCACGCGGACAATATATTTTTCCCCGTGATAATCAAGCACCGTGCTTTTGAAATCGGTGAAGCCAATCTCCAGGCGGAATACATCTCCCCCCTCCCAAAAGACGAAGAGCATCCTGTCCCCCTCCCTCTCAAAGGCTATACCGTCGATGGAGTTTTTGAGATTGTTCTGCATCGCGCGAATAAAGAGAGGCAGCATTCCGTAGTTATTCTTTGTGAAATTATAGCGCCCGAGCAGATCGCACCACTCCTCCGGGAATGCGTTTTGCTTCTTAAAGCCCAGCCTGTAACCGAGGCTTCGCCTTTTTGGAGGTACAAAGGGGCGAATCCAGTGTCTGCGCTCAAAGAAATGCTCCTCAACCTCAAGCAGGTCGGTATAGTCACCGCTGAAGCAGGACTCGGAAAGATCGTTTGTCAGATCTGTACACAAATATCTTTCAACTATCGCCATAGCCGGACTGTTCTGGAAAAGCTCATTGTTCCCCGAGTTGACCGCCACGACCACATTGTTCCTGGGGCATACCCATACATTCTGCCCAAGCATTCCGTTGAAGAGGAACTCATCCCCCTCCCTGGACACCCAGAGCTGATAGCCATAGTTATAATTACCTATTACAAGCGGTGTCTCTATCTGTATCGTGGTGCTTTCCTTCACCCATTCGCGCGAGAGAATTCTTTTTCCCTCAAAGACACCGCCGTCAAGCATCATCTGTCCAAGCTTTGCCCAGCTCTCAACCGAGGCGAATATGCCCCAGCCTCCCTTCTCGACGCCCTCGGGCCCCATCTCCCAGAAGAAGTTCTCAATCCCGAGTGGCTCAAGCAGCCTCGGGCGGAGGAACTCGGTCAGTGTCATTCCGCTGATGCGACAAACGATTCTGGCAAGAATGTAGGAATTCATGCTGTTATAGTGGAAGGAGCTGCCCGGCTCAAAGCTCATTGCCGAGTCAAAGAACGCCTCGGTCCATCTGCTCTCGCTGACCGAGCCCGCCTCGGAGAATTTTATTCCCGAGGACATAATCAGAAGGTGCTTTACGGTTATCCTCGGGAAGCGCTTATCCCTGTAATGAATCTCGGGGAAGATGGAGACCAGGGTGGTATCCACCGTAAGAAGCCCCGCATCAACAAGCATACCTATCGCCATTCCCGTCACCGTCTTTGACATCGAGTGGGAGAGATGCCAGGTGTTTACATCATAGCCGGGATGGCTGCACTCGCAGATGACCTCCCTCTCCTTGACGACCAGGAGGTTGTGAATATTCGCCCGCTTCTCCTTCTCCAGGGCGCGGAGCATTGCCATCATTCTGCCCGAGGTCACTCCACGGCGCTCGGGATAGGTGCGACGAAAATATTGTGTCTCCTCGGCGGCTATCTCGGTTTTCTGCGGATAGTAGGGGATTACCGACGGATTAGTCTTTCCCGTCAGAATCAACCCGGCGCCAAGCTCGATCGTGCGTCTTAACCATTTTTCCATACTCTCTCCTCCCCGAAGCTTTATAAAAAAGAATTAATTACAGTAAAGCCAGAATCCTGTTACAATAATTGTAGCACATAATTATTAAAAAATATACACATCTATTATACAATAAAAGATTTATTTTTATTACACGAAAAAATAAAAGCGGAGGCACTGCGCAAGAGTGTCTCCGCTTGATTTATCAGGTTATCTCTGCGAGTAAACGCCGGACAACGGCTTAAAGGGAAATCAGATGCTCACCTTTATTGCCTCGCCGCTCTCGCCGGACTTGAAGCAGGCCTCCATAACAAGGAGTACACGGCGAACCTCGCTCGCCTTGATCAGCTGCTCGCTCTCACCGCGAATGGCTGAAACGAAATTGCGGTAGAAGTCATGCACGCAGGAGGTAGGACGCTCTATCTCGTAGGAGTCGATGGTCAGCTCGTCCCTTGGCGCCATAGTCTTGGTAATACCCGCCGCGGTCTGCACAGGCAGGACCTCCTTCTCGCACCAGGCCTTCAGCCTGTTTACCCTGCACTTCTTCTGCCAGTCCTCAATGAGGGCTGTTCCGCTCTTTGCCTGCATATAAAACCTGGGAAGAGGGAGGAAGTTGTAGGTACCAACCTCCACCGAGGCACGCTTGCCGCTCTCAAAGGTCAGGTGAAGGTGGAAGCCGTCATCAACCTCATCGGTGGTAATGTTATTAAGCTCGCAATACACGCTCGTGATCTTCTCGGGTATAAGCTGAAGCATCTGGTCGATAAGATGAACACCCCAGTCAAGCACCATTCCGCCGCCATAGGGCTTGTGACAGCGCCAATCCGAGGGAATTCCGCGAGAGCCGTGTACACGGGATTCTATATTTATAGTCTCGCCAATCTCTCCCGACTCGATAAGCCCCTTGATAGCAAGGAAGTCCACATCCCAGCGGCGGTTCTGGTGAACGGTGAACCTGACACCGCATTCCTCGGCAGTGGCAACCATCTCGTCAAAATCCGCAACCGAAAGCGCAACCGGCTTCTCGCATACAGTGTGCTTGCCCGCCCTGAGAGCGGCTATAACGATATCCTTATGTACATCGTTGGGTGTTGCGCAAAGCACGATATCAACCTCCGGGTCGCTGACAAGCGCCTCCAGCGAGGGATAGACCTTGATGCCCTTTGCGCGAGCCGCATCACAACGAATCTCTCTTATATCATATATTCCGGCAAGAGAAACAACATCACTCTTCTCTGCCCAATCTGCGTGCCAGGCTCCCTGACCGCCATAACCAACAATAGCAAGCTTAAGCTTCATAAAAACCTCCGTATCAGGATGTATTTGCCTTAATTGTACCAAAGCGCGTCCTTATTTTCAATAATTATTTTGACTAAAATTAGAACAATATTGACTATAGCGCAAGGAAAGGAATAAGTTCGGCTACTGCGCCAAACACAACGCCGACTAACACAAGAATTCCGAGAATAACAAAATTCTCGCGCGGGCGCTTGTTCATACGGAATAGCACCAGAAGTCCTACGCCCGAGCCGGACAGAAGCCCGGAGATCATCGAGCCTGTGCTGATTATTCCGCTGACAGCCAGTTGTGTCAGGGCAACCGAGGACGCGCAGTTGGGTATAAGACCAATCAGGGCGCATATCAGATGGGATAGAATTGGAATATCTATCATTATTGCGCCAAGCCCCTCCTCGCCGATGAAGAACACGAGAGAATTAATACCCAGTGTAACGGCAAGAATGAAAAGGGACACCGTCAGCGTGTGATGGAGAGCCGACATAAATATTCCCCTCTCACAGTGGCAGTCATCGTTTTCGCATATCTCGTCGATATCTATCTCCTCCCGCTTGACATGAAGGAGCTTAAGAACCAGATCCGCGCCAAGGCCTACCAAAACGCCGACAATAATTTTGTAAACAACTATTAGCATTGCCTTGCCAATGTTCACCTCGCCGGCAAGCATGATCGGGAGCATCTCGTCGGAGGTGGACAGGAACACCGCAAGCAGAGTTCCAAGGGTTATCACCCTACCCGTGTAAAGATTTGAGGCGACAGCAGAAAATCCGCACTGCGGAACTCCGCCCAGCGCTCCTCCGAGAAGCGGGCCAAAGGAGCCTGCCCTTTGCATAAGAGAGCGCGTGCTGTCGGAGGCCTTATGCTCGATGAACTCCATCAAAAGATAGGCAAGGAAAAGGAATATAACCAGCTTTAATGTATCCAGTATTCCGTGAAGCACGACCTCCTCAAGGAATAAGCCAAAGCCGCCCAGATGCTTATGGAGAAATTCGCCGATAAAGGAATGTGACTCGTGCCCCTCGCCTGCGTGAAGCAGAAAGGAAAATGCTATTCTATTCATTTGTCCCCTCCTTGCTCCTTCTTTCGCTTGCGCCGCTATGCGAATCGCACCCCGCCGTCTGACACTCGCCGCATTTACCAAGCAGCATCTCGCCCTCGTCAAGCTCAAAGCCGCCAATTCTCACAATTGCGTCCTTTATTCCGTCGCTTATTCCCTCGTCGAGATGTATGAGCCTGCCGCACTCCCTGCATTTAAGGTGCAGATGGTGCTTGCAATGCTCGTCCCCGACATACTGATATGTTATATGTCGCGTTTTTCCGTCGCTTATACGGCGAAGAAGCCCGCATTCCACAAGCCCTGAAACAAGCCTGTATACCGTGCTTCTGCCCTTTCCCTCCTCGAGCAGCTCACGACATATTTCCTCAAGCGACATAGACTCGTCAGCGCGCGACTTCAGAAGATTTATTATTTCCTCTTTTTTTCCTGTTTTATATGCCATATTACCTCGCAAAATTGAGAATTAGTCTCAAATACTGATATAATATACTATATAAAAAAGCTTTTGTCAATAGAAAAAACAAAAAATCCCGAGTTTCTCGGGATTTTTAAGAAAAACAATTAAGGCTCGAAGGTAACGGTGCCTATATAAACATTGTGGTTATCGTCGCCCATCTCGCTATAATATTCATCATAGCTCAGCTCCTCGGCGACGCCGGGAGTGAGTACCATATTATCCTTATTGGGGAAGGTTAAAACGCACTGAGACGCGCTGAGGCTCGACACAAGAAAGCTGCCGTCCTCCTGCTGGTGCAGCTTAAAGCGACAGCCCGCGCTTACCTCGAACTCCTCCTCAATAATGTCATCCAGCATAAGCTCACCAAAATTGTAGAACTCATAAACATACTTGAATTTAATAGTAGCCATAGCATTCTCCTCTTTGGAAGTATATTGATTTTAGCACAAATTTATGAATTTGTAAAGATAGATACGCAAAAAATATTGACAGATTTTTGCTTGTGTGATACAATTTAGTTGCTAATTAACTTACACCACGGTGTGTATTGTCCTATTAATTCTGAAAACAAAAAGGTGTCTGATGGAAATCCTCGATCTTATACTCAATGTAGCATCCCTGTTCATTATGATGGTGCCGGGCATCATCCTGAAGAAATGCCACCTCTGTGGCGATGATTTTGGCAAGGGGCTGTCCAACCTCATACTCTATATTGCCCAGCCCTGCCTGATAGTCTATGCCTATCTCGATTGCTCATCAAGGCTTGTCGACATATGGCAGAACGTTGTTGCCGTGCTTATACTGTCGCTTCTTGTACACATTATATTTGCGGTCGTAGCCATTCCCGTATTCAAAAAAGCCCCCGAATCCCGCGGACGTATGCTGAAATTTGCAACCGTGTTCTCCAACGCGGCATTTATGGGTATCCCCCTGATAATAGCAATTATGGGTACGGAGGCTGCCATCTACGCCTCGGTCTACAACATTTCCTTCAATCTCTTTCTCTGGACTCTGGGTGTTCATTTCTGCACACGGCAGGAAGGCGAGGATATGGACGGCGACGGCGACTCGGATATGACCGATGCCCTGATCAGCGCCCATAAGCATATCAAGAAGGAAAACGCCCTCTTGAAGGTGCTTATCCACCCAGTCACCCTTGCCTCGGTCATAGGTCTTGTTCTCCTCGCCTTGGGAGTGAATGTCCCGCTGCTCGAGGGAAACGGAATGTCCCTGATCTCCGATTCGCTTGAAATGCTGAAAAACCTGGTCGCTCCCCTCTCCATGACGGTTATCGGCCTCAGGGTTGCCGAGATAAATCTCGAGGGCTTCTTCAACGATATCTATATGTATATCTTCCTCGCCCTGCGCCACCTGGTCCTCCCCTTGGCCGTACTGGGAATTATTCTTCTCTGCCCTCTTATCGGCATCACAATCAGCCCCGATGTGGCGAGAGTAACCCTGATAATGGCAGCAGCTCCTGCCGCCTCCAGCGCGACAATGTTCGCCGAGAAATACGGCTGTGACGCCAAGTATGTTTCGCGCCTCGTTGTGGCTTCAACACTGCTCTCGATTCTGACAATGCCACTCATTCTTATGCTTTATCCCGGATAATCCAACCGTTGGGGCTGCTTCATTTAGGCATAACCGAAAAAGAGCGAAGATGTCGAAAAAAGCGGCATCTTCGCTCAAAATTTTATATTTTTAATTTTCTTATTATTAGTTTTCTAAGGTTGAAATTCTACGAATTTCTTCTTTTTTATGCTCTTTTTCTATCGTCGCTTGCGCCCTCCGACGTATTTATATACGCCTGTCGGTTGCAATCGG
>JAFTRB010000009.1 GCA_017462445.1 Clostridia bacterium | reverse complement strand
TTTGCATTTAACCTTCGCTTTTTTATCCCGTTTTATCGGTATTCTTAATGACTCAGCCCCATAACTTTTTAAGGAATTAAAAAATCAAGCCGGAAGGGTAATTTCTTAACACGGATACGGCCGTCAGCCTCTTTTGTATAGCTCTCTGCCTCTTTCTCTTAGACAAATCCACCGTGTATGCAGCCATCATCGAATTCTGTCAATATCGTTCGTTCATCATTCAAAAAGAAGCCTTGAAAGATCAGAAACCCTCTTAAGGTAGAAGTCGCAATTGTGGCGCATAAATGTCTCTATCTCCTCTACATCATACGCCCAGCCGGCGGCTGCAAAGTCAACTCCCGCCGCCCTTGCCATATCATAGCCGGGCTTAAGGTCATCTACAACCAGGATCTCCTCTTTTTTCAGGTCATATCTCCTTATCAGGTCCAGAACCGAGAAGGGTGATGGCTTTCGGTCCTCGGGGGGCATATCCCAGCCATAGACGATATCGGGCAAGTCGAGTCCGTTTGCTTCGTAATCGCGAAGGATATAATTAGTGAAGGAATGTGATATGACGGCAATAATGCCACCTCGCGCACGGAACTCGGCAATTATCTCACGCATTCCCTCGTACGCCTTTGGGATATGGCTTTTTACATATTCGCGCCAGTATTCCTCCTCCTCTGCCATCTCCTCGGCAGAAAGACCAACCTCATCACGGAACAGTGAAACCACCCCGGGGTGAAAGTTCTTTACGAAATAGCTCTCAAGCGTGTATTTTGGCACAAGATGGGGTAGCCTTTCGGAAAGATACTGAATAAAGCAGGGGTAGTGAATGGTTGCGGTAGAGTTGACCACCGTATCATCGTGGTCAAGACATAAGCATTTGTATCTCATTTTTTCAGATCCATAAATAAAATTTTCGGCACAGCCATGCTATTATCGCTCCTGCGAATTGCAAGAGAAACGCCTCTTGTAAGCATATCCCACCCTGCTTCATCTCCTCCATAGGAGATAAGCTCCAGCGAGTCGCAGCCGCCAAACACTTCGCCATCCTCCAGCTCACGGATTCCGCGAGGGAGAGCAATTCGCGAAAGGCTTACGCAATCGGCGAAGGCATCGTAGCCAACCTCCTCCACACCGATGGGGAGAATTATACCGGCGAGCGCCGTACAGCCCTTGAAGGCGCGTCTGCCGATTTTGTAAAGCTTAAGAGGTAAATCGATATCGCGCAGCGAGCGACAGCCCTCAAAGAGAGAGTCATCAATAAGCGCCATATTTGCGGAAAGCTTAACCGATTCAAGCGAAAAGCAGTTCAAAAAGGCTCCGCTCTCAATAAGCACGCAGCTATCCGGAATGACCATATGCGTCAGGTTAAAGCAATAGCCAAAGGCGCCCTGCCCTATCATATAAACAGACTCGGACAAACGAACCTGAGTAAGCGAGGCGCAGCCCTCAAAGCACCCCTCGCCTATTCTCTTTACAGTGTCGGGTAAAACAATACCCGTGAGCGAGGAGCAGCCCGAAAAAGCCTCATCTCCCAGCACCTCAAGGCCGTGCTCAATCACAACTCGCTTAAGTCCGGTGCAGCCCATAAAGGCGCAGGGTGAGATTACACGGAGGCTCCTTGGCAAATAAATCTCCTTAAGGCAGAGAAAGCCGCGGAAGGCATTATCCGTAATTTCAACAACGCCCTCCTCTATATGGATAACCTCATTTTCGGGGCAATCCTCATAGCAGCCTCCGGCAACAACCATTTCCCCCTCCTTGTCGGAGGGGCTTTTTTTCAAAACGATATTCATTACTTCAGCTTCTCCAGCGCAACCGTCAGGGATGCGCGAGTCTCAAGATATTTTGCGAGCTTTGCTCTCTCCCCCTCGATTACAGCGGCAGGAGCCTTGGATACAAAGCCCTCGTTGGAAAGCTTCTTCTCCAGGCGCTCAATCTCACTCTCGTTCTTTTTCATCTCGACAGTAAGCCTTGCTCTCTCCTTATCCAGGTCAACGACCTCGGCAAGGGGAATGTACATACTGCCTGCATCGGTGGCGATCATTACGGCATCATCACTCTCATAGCTGTCGGTAAGGATAACCTCCGAGGCGCTTGCAAGCTTTTCCAGAATTCTTGCCGAGCGGGTGAAGCTGTCGGTGTACTTGGTAACGACATACAGCTTCGCCTTCTTCGAGGGCGGAACATTCATCTCCGCGCGGCGCTGACGAATTGCGGTAATGGCGGTAATTATACGGTCAACATCAGCCTGCTCTGCGGAATAGTCGATACCCGTGTCAAATTCAGGGTAGTCAGAGATGACTATAGACTCCGATGTGTGAGGCAAGGACTGATATATTTCCTCGGTTATAAAGGGCATATAGGGATGAAGAAGCTTCAGGATAGAGGTAAGCACCTTTACCAGCACGCGCTTTGCGGTGAGAGCAGCCTTGCCCCCCTCGAAGATGCGGCTCTTCGCCATCTCGATGTACCAATCGCAGAAGCTGTTCCAGGTGAAGGAATAAATCTCGGCAAGGGCTATTCCAAGCTCGTAGTTATCAATGTTTGCAGTAACGCTCCTGACAAGCTCGTTAAGGCCCGAGAGGATCCACTTGTCCTCAAGCGCAAGCTCCTCCTCGCGGTAGGGCGCAAGAAGCTCCCCGTCCTCCTCGGTAAGATTCATAAGAACGAAGCGGGAGGCATTCCAAAGCTTGTTTGCAAAATTACGCGCAGATTCAATCTTCTCGTCAGAGAAGCGCATATCATTTCCCGGCGCGTTACCTGTGGCAAGAGCAAATCTCAGGGCATCTGCACCGTACTTCTCAATTATCTCAAGCGGGTCAATGCCGTTGCCAAGAGACTTGGACATTTTTCTTCCCTGAGCATCTCTTACAAGTCCGTGAATGAATACGGTGGAGAAGGGCTTCTCACCCATATGCTCAAGGCCGGAGAAAATCATTCTGGCAACCCAGAAGAAGATGATGTCATAGCCGGTTACAAGCACCGAGGTGGGGTAGTATCTCTCAAGGCTGGGAGTTTTGTCCGGCCAGCCCATAGTGGAGAACGGCCAAAGCGCCGAGGAGAACCAGGTGTCAAGCACATCCTCCTCGTGACGAACGGGAGCGCCACACTCGGGGCAGACTGTAATATCCTCCTTGGACACGGTCATATGTCCGCAGGAATCGCAGTAGAAGGCAGGGATTCTGTGTCCCCACCAAAGCTGTCGGGAGATACACCAATCGTGACAGTTCTCCATCCAATTGATATAGGTCTTGGAGAACCTCTCCGGCTCAAATTTGATGTCACCGTTGACAACAGCATCAAGAGCAGGCTTTGCAAGCGGCCCCATCTTTACAAACCACTGGTCCGAGGTAAGAGGCTCTACCGTAGTCTTACAGCGGTAGCAGGTGCCTACATTGTGCGAGCAGGGCTCAATCTTAACGAGATATCCGCCCTCCTCCAGGTCCTTGACGATCTCGCGCCTTGCGGTATATCTGTCCATACCCGCATATCTGCCGCCATACTCCTGTGAAATGGTAGCGTCATCATTCATAACCTTTATGATAGGAAGCTTATGTCTCTTTCCGACCTCAAAGTCGTTGGGGTCATGCGCGGGAGTAATCTTTACACAGCCGGTACCAAAATCGCGCTCTACATACTCGTCCGCAACAACGGGAATCTCCCTCTCAACCAGGGGAAGAATCAAAGTCTTTCCAACAAGGTGAGCATATCTTTCATCCTCGGGATGTACGGCAACCGCAGTATCGCCAAGCATAGTCTCGGGGCGCGTTGTGGCAACGGTCACATACTCGTCACTGCCCTTCACCTGATAGCGAATGTGCCAGAAGGAGCCGGGCTGCTCGGTATACTCAACCTCCGCATCGGACAGGGCGGTTAAGCAATGGGGACACCAGTTGATTATGCGATATCCGCGATAGATGAGCCCCTTATTATACAGGTTGACAAACACCTCGCGGACTGCGCGGGAGCAGCCCTCATCCATCGTAAATCTTTCTCTGCTCCAATCGCAGGAGGAGCCGAGCTTTTTAAGCTGGCTGATTATGCGGTTTCCGTAGCTGTGCTTCCACGCCCATACGCGATCAAGGAATTTTTCTCTGCCAAGATCATATCTGGTAAGCCCTTCTTCTTCGCGCAATACCTGCTCAACTTTTATCTGTGTTGCGATACCTGCATGGTCAGTTCCCGGGATCCATAAAGCGTTGTATCCCTGCATTCTTTTTTTCCTTGAAATAATATCAAGCGCTGTGTAAGGACGAGGATGTCCAACGTGTAAGCCTTGTCCGGAAGGATATGGGAATTCTACCAAAGAATAGTATTTTGGGAGAGTGAAATCTTGTTTTGCCTCGAATACAGACTTCTCATCCCATTTTTCTT
>JAFTRB010000068.1 GCA_017462445.1 Clostridia bacterium | reverse complement strand
GACAAACTGCTGGTAGTAATCACCTCCAATCTGCTTCATTCTCTTCTCGATTATACGGACAATTCCCTCATAGGTTGTTATCTGCTCTCTGCCGACTCCGCCAAAATACCGTGTTACCTCATACTTCCTTTCTCCCGTGCCGTACATCAGCACATCGAGCTGCTCCTCGGTAAATTCACCCAGGGGCGTGTCAAGAGAAAAGCCGTATTCCTCGCCAACAGCCTTGATAAGCGGACCCGTCCAGGAGTCCTCGGTCATTGTCTTGAAACCGTTGGCGGCAATGCCACCCTCGCGCAGTGAAAGGTGCTTGTGGGGCAGAAGCTTCTTGACAGAAATCTGTTGCATATTTCCGATGCCGGCGCACTCAGGGCAGGCGCCGATGGGATTGTTGAAGGAGAACATTCTTGGCTCAAGCTCGGGGAAGGATATGCCGTGCTCCTCGCAGGCATATTTTTGCGAATACTCAAGCTCCTGTCCCTCCTCGTCCGCTCTCGGAACGGTGACAATTGTTACCCTTCCGTCCGCCTCGCGGAGCGCACTCTCCACCGAATCGGACAGGCGTGAACGGATATCCTCCTTGATGACCAGGCGGTCGACAATAATATCTATGGTGTGCTTTATGTTTTTGTCAAGCTGAATGCCCTCGGTCAGGTCATACATATTTCCGTCAACGCGAACGCGAGCATAACCGCTCTTACGCGCATCGGCAAAGACCTTCTCGTGCATTCCCTTCTGTCCCTTTACCTTGGGGGCGAGGACCATAAACCTTGTCCCCTCGGGGAGTGTGAGAATTCTCTCGACGATCTGGTCCAGCGATTGCTGCTCTATTACCTTGCCGCAGACGGGGCAATGCGGAATACCTATTCTGGCGTAAAGAAGCCTCAGATAATCGTATATTTCGGTTACTGTACCTACCGTAGACCTTGGGTTCTTTGAGGTTGTCTTCTGATCGATGGATATGGAGGGAGAAAGCCCCTCGATCAGATCCACATCCGGCTTATCCATCTGGCCGATGAACATACGGGCGTAGCTGGACAGACTCTCTACAAAGCGCCTGTGTCCCTCCGCATATAAGGTGTCGAACGCCAGGGAGGACTTACCGCTGCCGGATAGTCCCGTCAGGACAACAGGCTTGTCCCTTGGTATTCTAACATCTATATTTTTGAGATTGTTTACCCTTGCGCCCTTTATAATTATTTCTCTTGCCATTTTATTTTCCGTTTCTTAATTCCTTTATCCTATCTCTGATATACGCGGCCTGCTCGAATTCAAGTCTCTTTGCCGCATCACGCATTTCGGCGGTCAGCTGCTCTATCATCTTCTCTCTTTCCAGCTTGGAAAGCTTCTTTGCATTGTGGTCGGGCTTTGCCTTCTTGCCAAGCTCGATTATGTCACCGACACTCTTGCGAACGCTCTCGGGCGTTATTCCGTGTTCCTCATTGTATTTCATCTGTATCTCACGGCGGCGATTTGTCTCGTCAATTGCGCCTCGCATAGAGCCTGTTATTCTATCGGCATACATAACAACACGGCCGTTGATATTTCTTGCGGCGCGTCCTACGGTCTGTATCAGCGAGGTCTCGCTGCGAAGGAAGCCCTCTTTATCGGCATCAAGTATGGCAACAAGCGACACCTCGGGGATATCCAGTCCCTCACGCAAGAGGTTGATACCGACAAGCACATCAAACTCGCCAATGCGCAAATCGCGTATTATCTGCATTCTCTCGATGGTTTCCACCCTGTGGTGGATATACTTCACCTTTACCCCGTGAGTGCCGAGATACTCGGTTAGATCCTCCGCCATCTTGGTAGTAAGAGTGGTGACAAGCACCTTTTCTCCCCTCTCCGTGGTGGCGCGAATCTCGCCTAAAAGGTCGTCGACCTGTCCCTCGATCGGTCTTACCTCAATCAAGGGGTCAATAAGTCCCGTGGGTCTTATAAGCTGCTCTACTCTGCTTGAGCTTTGCTCCGCCTCATAGTCCCCCGGGGTTGCCGAAACAAAGACGACCTGGCGAATTCTCTCCTCGAATTCATCGAAGAAGAGGGGGCGGTTATCAAAGGCGGAGGGGAGACGGAAGCCGAAGTCTACAAGATTTTTCTTTCTTGCAAAGTCACCGCCACTCATTCCCTTAACCTGGGGTATGGTAACATGCGACTCATCTATAAACATTATGAAGTCATCGGGGAAATAGTCGAGCAGTGTTGAGGGGGTTGAGCCAACAGGCCTGCCTGCAAGAACCCGTGAATAGTTCTCGACGCCCGAGCAGAAGCCAACCTCGCGGAGCATCTCAATATCGTACTTGGTGCGCTCCTCTATTCGCTGAGCCTCGATAAGCTTGTTCTCATCCCTGAAATACCTGACTCTTTCGCGCATCTCTGCCTCAATCTCGGCAAGGGCCGCCTCACGGCGGTCATCCGACACGGCATAGTGGGTGGCAGGATAGATAGCGATATATGAGAGGTATTCCTTTACCACGCCTGTCAGGGGGTCAATTCTTGACACTCGGTCTATTTCATCACCGAAAAACTCGACACGGATGGCACTGTCCCTGCCTGATGCGGGATAAATCTCGACAACATCGCCCTTTATTCTGAACTTGTTGCGAATGAAATTCATATCATTACGCTCATAGCTTATTCGGACAAGCGAGCGAACCAAATCATCGCGGGACATCTGTTGGCCCGGGCGAATTGAGACGAGAAGGCTCTGGTATTCGGCAGGGTCGCCGAGCGAGTAGATACAGGAAACAGAAGCGACAATGATTACATCACGCCTCTCGAAGAGCGAGGTCGTTGCACTGTGGCGAAGCATATCAATCTCATCGTTGACGAGAGCGTCCTTCTCGATGTACATATCCTTACCCGGAATGTATGCCTCCGGCTGATAGTAGTCATAATAGGATACAAAATACTCGACCGCATTTTCCGGGAAAAACTCGCGGAACTCGGTGCAGAGCTGGGCTGCCAGCGTCTTGTTGTGGGCGAGCACGAGGGTTGGCCTGTTCAAGTTTGCAATAACATTTGCCATAGTAAAGGTTTTACCCGAGCCTGTTACACCGACCAGTGTCTGGGCGCGTTCACCGCCAAGAATTCCACGGGTCAATGCCTCGATTGCCGCAGGCTGATCACCTGTGGGCCTGAAGCTGCTCTTCAGCTTGAATTTGCGCTCCTCCATATCCTCGCCTCCTTTATGAGTTTATACTTTCTATATTAATATATTATATCATATTATTTTTTTAATGTAAACAGATTTTCAGTTAATTATTTACATAATGAAGGATTAATTAAAGCGAAGCGGAGGCAGCCTTGGCGCCTCCGCTTTGTAGTATTTAATTTCGTCTGTTGTTTGAAGAGGAAACCCTCACCTTGGTGACGGTCTTGCCGATGAAGTTATCGTAGGCGTGGGTGAGATCTAGGGAGGCGTAATGCTCCAGGGGGTATATGGGAGACTGAAGCCCTTTTTTATATTTCCTGACGATACATACGCAGACGATGACGGCAACAATCAAGCCGATCAAGGCCGCCGCAATGGAAAGATAGAGTATGAATTCTGCCTGCTCGCTCATATTTCCTCCTTAGAATATATCTCCGCTGAAGAAAGCGAAGCCAAGACCAAATATTATTGCCGCAACACCAAGGAGAATGCCTAATGTGGCGAGAAGAAGCTTTGGTATGCTGATGGGAAGCTCGCCGTAAATCTTGCCTGTCGCGCCATTCATAGCATAGATATAGGTCTTATCCTTGTTTCCGCTCTTTTTCTTGTAGGTCATTATCCAGATAGGCATTAAGGAATATTCCCAGTGACTACCCAGAATGCCAACATCGCAGCTGTTTGTGAAGAAGGAGTCATAGCCTCTTACCGTTCTGCGAAGGAGTGTGCCGGCATAGCCGTTCATTCTGCCCTTTATCTCATCGGTGAGCTGCTCTCGCTCTATATCCCTCTTCTTGGCAACAAAGCCCTGAAGATACGGCATGGAGAAGTCCCGGTAAAGCTCGGTGGGGTAAGGAAGAATGCCCTCCAGCATAGCCTTATCCTCGGTGGAGATGGCGGAGGCTGTTATATCCTCAAAGTGAATTTGTCCGCGCCTCATAACTGCATAAGAGGAGGTCTCTGTGTATTTATAATCACCCGAGCGCCAGCTTCTTACCTTCTTACCAACGCCCTCAAGACGGGAATCTGTGTCGGCATCGACAACCCAGAAGGGATAATAGATGCCGGATATCCTGTCGAGCTGGTCGGCGGAGAAATAGTCCCTTGGAACAAACCATTTTTTCTTGGCAAAGCGGAGAAACTCCTCAACCGCCTGCTCCTTCTCGAACTTGAAGGGAATGATCTTGCTGGGCTTCATCATTCCTGCAACCTTGTCGGAGAGGACAATGGGGTTGTGACAATAGTAGCAGAAATCAGCAACAGTGTTCATCTCTGCTATAACCTCCGCGCCACAGCTGGGGCAATAGTATTCTCTTATTTCCTCTGTGAACGCGGCATTCTCGCGCGCCTTTTCCTCAGCCTGCTCGGCTGTGAGGGTGGCGGCAAGCTCCTCCTCGGTGAAGGAGGACATACAGAATTCGCAGGAAAACTTCTGCGTATCCGCATCAAAGAGCAAGCCCGCATCACAGTTCGGACATTTATAGGTTACGGTAGCGTCCATAGGTCAAAGCCTTTCGATGTTGTTGGATTTATTTTCTTTTACCGCAGCCGGAGCAGAAGTTTGCGCCTGCAGGATTGGAGTTGCCACAGTCAGGGCAAAACCAATTTGCGCTCTGCTGAGGCTTCTGAGAGCCGCAATTGGGGCAGAAATTGCCTGTGCAGGTCTGTCCACAGGAGCAGGTCCAGCCCGATGCCTGAGGCTTGGGCTGACCGCAGGAGGTACAGAAGTTACCGCTGTTGGTTGCGCCGCAACGGCAGGTCCAGCCGCCGGCCTGCTGAGGCTGCTGATTCTGCATCTGCTGACGATTGGTCTCGGAGGCGGACTGCATAAAGCCACCTGCAGCGCCCATTCCTACGCCCATTCCGACAAATGCGCCTGTTGCTCCGCCGGGGTTGCTTCCCGCAGCCTCGAAGCCGCGAGCCATTGCGCCCTGGAGATAGCCCTCTCTGACGGTGGCGTCACCTAGCATTGCGCCCCTGTTGCGCATATTGATAAGCTCCTTGGACTCCTCGTCAT
>JAFTRB010000067.1 GCA_017462445.1 Clostridia bacterium | reverse complement strand
TATATAAATACGTCGGAGGGCGCAAGCGACGATAGAAAAAGAGCATAAAAAAGAAGAAATTCATAGAATTTCAACCTTAGAAAACTAATAATAAGAAAACTAAAAATATAAAATTTTGAGCGAAGATGCCGCGTTTTTCGACATCTTCGCTCTTTTTCGGTTATGCCTAAATGAAGCAGCCCCTTTAATTATCTTATCTTTTCTTGTATTCCATAGGCGTCATACCTGTTATCCGCTTGAAGATGCGGGAAAAGCCGCTGACCTCAAAGCCTACCTTTTCAGCTATGGTAGCCACGCTGCATTCGCCAAGGTCCAGGAGCGTACAGGCCTTTTTTATCCTCAGCTCATTCAGATATGAGTGGGGGGAGAGCCCAGTATGCTCCTTGAACAGTATACTGAAATAGCTCCTGTCAAGCCCCACCTGCCTTGCCAGCTCATCCACCGTCAAGTGTGTGTGGTAGTTAGCCTCCATATATCCAACGGCGCGGGTAATAATCTCGCTGGAGTCGGTGCGCTTTATCCCCTCCAGAAGAGCGCCCAGCATTCCGTAAATGCACTGAGTTCTCAACATATCCGCACCGAGATCGCTCCGCCCGCGGAGGGCAAGCAGCTTTTCGATCTCGGCAAGAATTCCTGCAAAGGCGCTCCTTGGCGCAAAGGGGTTCTGCGAGTCTATTCCTACCTGATTTATAGCCCGCTTGACCGCTAGGCCATCAATGCCACAGGAGACTCCCTCCCTGGGCTCTATCACATCGGCAGTGTGGATAACAGTATCCCCGGGCAAAAGAATGTAGCAGTCTCCACCCTTAACGGGGAACTCGCGCCCGTTTATAATAACCGAGCCATAGCCCTTGGTACAGCATTCGACAAGATATATGTCGCGGATCGCAGGTCCAAAGGTTGCTCCGGGCTTGATCCTTGTATCATAGTCGCAGGCATACATAGTTGGCTCCTCGCGTCTATGGCTGATATAATTATGGTAAATCATTTGTCCTCCAAACAAAATGTCGAAAAATTCAAACAAAAAGCTCTTGAATACCTAACAAATAGATGATACAATATCCTTGCAGGCAAACACAAAACCATTATATCACAAGAATGAAAGGATTTAAAGGTATGAATGCAAAAAAGTTGAATATTGTTGTAATCGGCTGCAGCGGTATGGGTCAGCTCCATATGCAGGGCGTTATTAACAAGGGCGCAAATCTCTATGCTGTATGCGATATCCACGAGGGCAGGCTTAAGGAGGCCATGGAGAAATTTAATGTGAAGATCGGTGTTACCGACTATCGCGAGCTTGTTAATCTGCCCGAGGTTGATGCCGCTGTTATCGTTACCCCCGACTACTTCCATCTTGAGATGACCGTCGCCTTCCTCCGCGCAGGAAAGGATGTCCTCTGCGAGAAGCCTATGACTCTCACCGTCGAGGAGTGCGAGGAGATGATAAGGGTAGAGAAGGAGACCGGCAGAAAGCTTATGATTGGGCAGGTTTGCCGTTGCACCCCCGCCTTTGTTATGACCAAGAAGCTGATTTCCGAGGGCAGAATTGGCGACCTCTACTATGTAGAGAGCGAGTATGCCCACGATTACAGCGTAGCAAGAGGCGCAGATGACTGGAGAGTAGATCCCAGGCGCGAGGGCTTCATCGGTGGCGGATGCCACGCGGTTGACCTTCTC
>JAFTRB010000066.1 GCA_017462445.1 Clostridia bacterium | reverse complement strand
TAAAAAAGAAGAAATTCGTAGAATTTCAACCTTAGAAAACTAATAATAAGAAAACTAAAAATATAAAATTTTGAGCGAAGATGCCGCGTTTTTCGACATCTTCGCTCTTTTTCGGTTATGCCTAAATGAAGCAGCCCCTTTCTTTATTTTTCAGATAATGATGACAGTGGCAGACAGCCCACAAGACTCACACTACTCTTCTGAACAGGAAGGAGCTGTTCGACTTGATGAACTCCGCCATGAAGGCACTGTCCGCTACCTGCTCGGGAGTGAGGGTGAAATATGTCTCGGGGGTGCCGGAGCTCTTATGCTCCCAACCGTCTGTAGCGACAAAATTAACCGAGACAAGCGAGGAGCAACCCCTGAAGGCGCCATGATCGATTTTGGTAAGGCTCATCGGTAAATTTACCTCGGCGAGGTTGGTACAAGAGACAACGCAGTCCTGACCGATTGTGGCTACCCCCTCGTTAAGGCTAACCCGACGAAGGGTGGTACAGCCCATGACTGCGCCTGTGCCGATTGAGCTACCCGAGCCGGGAACGGTAATCTCCTCGAGGTAAAGCGCGCCCAAGAAGCTTGACATCATTATATCAGCTGTTCCCTCGGGGATATCGAAGCTGACGGCGGTTCTGCCTGCCGGATACATAATGAGGGTTGCGCCATCAAAGCTGTAAAGAACGCCATCAACCGACTTGAAGGCGGTGTTACCGGGAGCGACCGTCACCTCGACGAGCGAGGTACAGCCCCTGGCAAAATTGCACTCTCCGCCAGCGCTCTCGTAAAGCGTTGTGACGGAGGCGGGGATACGAAGAGACACAAGAGAGATGCAATCCATAAATGCCCTGTCGCCGATCACCTCGACGCCCTCGGGGATAGTAATTGCCGAGAGGCTAGAGCATCCCTCGAAGGCATTGGCCCCGATAGTCTTAAGGGCGGATGGGAGAGCTACTGTTTCCAGCGCGGCACACCCGGAAAACAGGCCTATCGGCAGGGAGGTCAAGCCGTCAGGCAGAGAAACACTTGTAAGAGAGCGACAGCCTGCAAAGAGCGCTCGCGGCAAGGACTTGCACTTGATGACAACCGAGGTAAGCCCCCGCATACTTACGAAAACGCCGCCGTAATCCATTTCATCGCTAAAGGTAACACCTTCCTCGATTGTAATACTTTTAATACTTGCGCAGCCGCAGAAATCGCCATTAATCTGTGTTCCGCCGGGTATCACCAATTCCTCAACAAGGCTGCCGCCGCTGTAAAGCTGCCAGTTAGCTTCCCCGGAGGACATAGCAAAGGATATCCCAGAGGAGGCGAAGGCGAGAACATCGCTTACATATATGCGAGAGGGGGCAGAGTATTCAAGGAAGCCGTACACCCTGTTTTCGACATTGACAGAGAGGTGAACGTCCTTAAGCGAGGTGCAAATGCCGAGGTTCGAAGAGCCAATGTATGTGACACTGTCGGGGATATGTATCTCGCGTAGAGCCGAGCAGTAGTATATTGCATTCTCCTCTATTCGCTCTATCCCAGGAGAGAGTGTTATACCCGTTATTGTTGAGTTGGCATAGAAGCACTCGGGGCCTATCGAATAAACCTTATATCCGTCTATGTAGGCAGGAACTACCACCTCCGTTGCTCTGCCACGATAGCTCTGAATGTGTATTACTCCATCATTCAAGGTGTAGTTGAAGGCGGCGCTCCAGGAGGCATATAGGGTGATATCCCTGTCGGTGCCGGGAGCTATGTAGGTAATGGGGCTTGTAAGGGCTTCATCGGTGTACCAGCCATCGAATTCATAGCCCGCCCTTGTGGGGGCAAGGAGGGTGAAGGATGTGTCCTTGTCAACCGTATCCGGGTTGCCGACAGCCGCCTTGCCACCGTTAAGCTCATAGGTTACGGTATAGCTTTCAAGAGGGACATAATGAGCATAGAGGGTGATATTCCCTGTCATTCCGCCACCAACCGTTTCCACTCTTTCGCCTCCTCCATTTTCCTCGGTGAACCAGCCGACGAAGCGGTAGTGCGGGCGAGTAGCCCCAAGGAGCGCGAAGGTGGGAGTAGAAATTGTGTAGCTTTCGGGATTTGAGGGTGGGTTTTCGCCCCCTGATGTATTATATGTGATTTGGTAGGGAACGAGCTGCCAATGTGCGGTGAGGGTAATATCCTCGGTTACTGTGTGACCGGAGAATACCCATTTTTCCTCGCCTACATACCAGCCGAGGAAGCTGTACCCCACCCTTGTGGGCGGGATCGGCTCATCCAGCTTACCGCCCTGGATAACAAGAATGGAGGGAATTGAAGCTCCACCGTCCGAATTAAAGGATACCGTATACTGCTTTTTAAGACCAAGATTGCCGTTCACCAAATCGAAGAGCCAATCCTGCTCATTTCCGGAGTAGCCGTAGATTTCACAGTAAAGGTCATAGGCGCTCTTGCCCTCTTCGCCTCTGATGCTGCCAAGCGAGAGAAAGCTTCCGTCGGTCAGGGTAATTTCAAGCTCATAGTCATCCCCCAGGGTAATGCTTCCAATACCAACACCGTCCTCGCCCTTTTCGCCTATGATAGAGCCAAGGTTTACCTCAACCCCGTCGGTGTAGGTAATGACAAGCTCCCCCTTTTCATTAAGACGGGTATCGGCTATGCCTATTCCGTCCTCGCCCTTGATAGAGCCAAGGTTAAGAACTGTACCGTCGGTCAGGGTGACTACAAGCTCGCCGGAATCATTGATGTACATTCCTGCTATGCCAACGCCATCCTCGCCACGGACTCTACCCAGATTGATTCGTTCTCCGGAGGTGAAGATTATAATCAGATCGCCCTCGTCGCTGACAAAGGTGCTCTTGATCGTATAGCCGTTAGGCTCTTTGCCATCGGGCGTCTTTCCAATCGAAACATCGTGAGAGCCGCCGTGGTGTCCAAGTAAGGTAAGCGACATATTTCCGTCCCGGTCAAAGTTGACTCCGGAGATCGTATCGGTTGAATTTGGGCTGTATGTACCAACATTAGAGCCGATGTTGACATCTACTCCCGTATAGAGAGTCAGGATAACCTCGCCCCCATCAATTCTCACATCGCGAACTCCACCCGCCGAGCCATTTGATATAACAAGCCTTCCCTGGGTGTTATCGCTGTAGTTGATGTCATAAACCGATGCGCCGTCGCCCGTTGTATGAGAATAGTCTAAAGACATAATATAAATATTCGCTTCAGGGCGCGCAAGAAAGAGGAATATTGATGAAATAACAATCAGTATTGCAGCGGCAACTGCGCCGACAATTGCAAAGAATTGTTTACTGAAAATGTGGAATTTCTTGACACGGTGCGCCAGTATCAGCCTCTGCTGTCCAACACGGTCCACCACAGCTTCATCAATTTTCGAAAAAAGGTCAAGGAGGCGGATCTTGTTATCAGACATTTTTCTCCCCTCCTATTTCAAGGCTTTTTGCCAGCTCCTCGCGCATTCCGGCAAGAGCGCGCTCCACGGTTCTGCGATTTACACCCAGCATATCGGCTATTGCAATTATACTGTCGCAGTAGTAATATCGGCAGACGAATATAAATTCATTCCTTCTGTCAAGCCCCTTTATGAACCTGTTAAGCCCTTCCACAAGCTCGGCAAAGCGAACCTGAGAATAGGGGTCATCCTCAGATATGAGTGGAATCTGCACCTCGTCAAGCGAAACTATCATTTCAGAGCGAATTCGCTTCTGCGCATTTTCCTTCTTAAAGCGATTTATGGATATATTACGGGTTATTCTTGCCAGAAATGCGCTGAAAACTGTGGGGCGCGTAGGCGGAATTTTATTCCACACCGCAAAATATGTATCTAAAAGGCAATCCGAGCAAAACTCGCTATCGTGGAGAATGTTGAAGGCTACGGTATATAGGTAGCTTTTATACTTGTTCTCGGTTTCCTTTATTGCATTCTCATCTCTTTGCCAATATAGCTCTATTATGCTCTCATCGGGTAGTGTGTTCTTTCTTTCCTCTGAAGTCACGGCTCTGCTCCTTTTTATGGTCTATTATATACTATCACATTTTTTATCAAAATGCGACATCTTTTTCAAAAATAAATTTACAAGGAGCTGATAATACCTCGCCTGTCCAAGACTTCGCTTGCATAACAAAAGCCTCCCTTATCAGGAAGGCTCTTGAATATTTTTCACCTCTTATTTGAGGAAGAAAAAACTGTGAAGCTTATACCACGCCCTGCGCGAGCATAGCGTCGGCAACCTTAATGAAGCCGGCTATATTTGCGCCTGCTACAAGGTCATCACCAAGGCCGTAATCGTTCGCAGCCTTGAGCGAGGCATCGAAGATGTTCTTCATTATTACACGGAGCTTGGCATCGACCTCCTCGGCGCTCCAGGAATAGCGCATGGAGTTCTGCGACATCTCAAGACCGGACACGGCAACTCCGCCGGCATTAACTGCCTTGGAGGGAGCAACGACCACACCGTTAGCCTTGAGGTAGGCAACCGCCTCGTTTGTGGTGGGCATATTGGATACCTCGACATAATACCTGACACCGTTTGCGACGATCTGCTCTGCCTCCTTCATTCCAACCTCGTTCTGGGTTGCACAGGGCATTAATATATCAGCCTTGACGCCCCAGGGCTTCTCGGAGGGGAAGAACTGCACGCCAAATTTGTCGGCATAATCCTGCACCCTGTTGCGACAGGATGCGCGCATCTCTAGCATATAGTCAATCTTCTCGGGAGTGGATACGCCGTCGGGATCGTAGATATAGCCATCAGGACCTGAGATGGTGACAACCTTGCCGCCAAGCTCGGTAATCTTCTTGACAGCGCCCCAGGCAACATTGCCGAAGCCCGAGATGGCAAAGGTCTTACCCTCGATGGAGTCTCCCCAGTGGGAGAGCAGCTCGGTGGTGTAGTAAACCGCGCCATAGCCTGTCGCCTCGGGACGGATAAGCGAGCCACCGTAGGGAATGCCCTTTCCGGTAAGGACTCCCGTAAACTCATTGCGAATTCGCTTGTACTGGCCGAACAGGTAGCCTACCTCGCGAGCGCCAACACCGATATCACCCGCTGGGACATCAAGATCCGCGCCGATATGACGGCAAAGCTCGGTCATAAAGCTCTGGCAGAATGCCATAACCTCCCTATCCGACTTACCCTGCGGATCGAAGTCGGAGCCGCCCTTGCCTCCGCCCATCGGGAGCGAGGTCAAGGAATTCTTGAAGGTCTGCTCAAATCCAAGGAACTTGATGATGGACTCGGTAACAGAGGGGTGGAAGCGAAGGCCGCCCTTGTAAGGGCCTATGGCACTGTTGAACTGAATGCGGTAGCCACGGTTGACCTGAATTTTGCCATTGTCATCAACCCAGGGAACGCGGAACTTTATAATTCTCTCGGGCTCGACCATCCGCTCGACAACTCCCTGCTCGATGTATGCAGGGCGCTGCTCAAGCACAGGCTCGATAGACAGAAGCACCTCGGCAACCGTCTGGTGGAACTCGGTCTCGCCGGGATTGCGCTTTACAACTCTTTCATATAGCTCGTTCAAATAATTAAGCTTAAACATATTATCACCTCATAACGCGCTTGCGCGGAATTTCAACGCAAATATTATACAACAGTTGTTTATAAAAATCAATAGGTTTTTGCAAGTTTTTTATATTATTCTTGCACAAAATAAGTACAATTCGCCCACAAGCCCCCATTTGCTGCAAATTTTGCAAAGAGCGACTGCATTTAGCGCTTTATGAATAAAGAGAAGCGCGAATGCAGAAAATATACGGGAGGTATTATTATGAGCATGATCGAACACAAGGGCAGAATGCTGAATACTCCTGCCAGGGCGTCGCTTTGGTATCTGGCCGCTACGGTTCTTTCGCGCGGCGTAGGTATGCTTGGCACGCCGATATTCACGCGGCTTTTAAGCGCGGAGGACTATGGGCTATTTGCTCTTTTTACATCAATAACCGGCATTATTCAGGTTCCTCTGGGGCTGGAGCTGTCCGGAACGGTTTGCTATTCGGCGCTTGAAAAATTCCGCAAGGGCCGAAGAAGGTTAATGTGGGCCGCAAGTCATATTACGCTACTGGGGGCGGGAGCTTTTCTTGTGCTGTTTTTGCTGTTTTCAAGACCGCTTGGGGATATGCTTGCTCTGGCGGACAGCCTTCTCTTTCTTGCACCGATATATTCGCTTTGCACAGCAATAATTTCGCTATACTGCGCCTGGATGCGGTACGAATACAGATATATCAGAGTTTGCCTTATCAATATTCTCCTCGCTCTCGGAACACCGCTGCTCTCCTTTTTATTCATAAAAATGGGAATTACCAGCTCGGGGAGAATGCTTGGCGCAGCGCTTGCCAGCCTTATAATCGCTCTTCCTCTATTTATTATTATGCAACCGAGGGGAGCTGTGCCATTCCCGAGTGCGGAAGGAAAATATCTGCTCGGCTCTGCCCTGCCTCTTCTACCTCACTATATTGCCACATCCTTAATTATACGCCTGGGTGAAATCATCCTTGCCAATATACAAGGAGGCGGAGCTATCGCAAAATTCTCGGTTGCTTCCTCGGTGGGCTTTTCGCTAACTATTGTTAGCGCAAGCCTGCTTTCTTCTCTCGGCCCTTGGCTTGTCAGACGGCTTAACGACGGGGGCGTGTTAAGAATTTGGCAAATCGTAAATCTTTCAACGCTAATAATCAGCCTTGCCGTTATTTTGCTCTCGGCACTCGCGCCCGAGCTGCTTTCGTTGCTTGCGCCAAGCGAATACAGCGATGCTGTTTTAATCGTATACCCTCTTTCGCTCTCTGTGCTTCCCATGTTTCTCTCGGGAGTTTTTACAACCCTGAGCCCACACAAAAAAAGCGGGATCAAGGGCTCTTTCCCCGCAATACTCGCCTTGTCCGCTTCGGTCCTCTCCGCGCTTCTGCTCGTCCCTCTGGACTATAGACTCCTTGGCTTTTCTGTGCTTTTAGCCTATTCGGTGCTTGCCCTGGCGCTTTTATATCTTGTGCGAAGGGAAAGCGGCCTTGTTCCTCTGGATATATGGAAATGTCTATGCACCCTGGCACTTACTGTCGGATATGTTATTTTGCTGGCGCTCTTAAGGGGGCATTTTATAGCTCGACTCGCGGTTATGCTCCCTCTCCTTCCCATCATTATCCATACCGCCTCAAAAGCCTTCTCGCTTATGAGAGAGATAGGAAACAGTTCAGCGCATCCCCATATTGAACGAGCCTGAAATAAAACGAGTGGAGACCTTGCCAGCGCAGTGCCTCCACTTATTTTTCTGTTTTTCAGAGCGGATTACTTCCCCTGTTCCTTGAGAGCTGCGCGCTTCTGCGCCTGCATTCTCTTGCGAGCGGGGGTGTCCAGAATAACCTTGCGAAGACGAATGCTCTTTGGAGTGACCTCAATCAGCTCCTCGTCTGTGATGAACTCAATCGCCTCCTCCAAGGAAAGCTGAATGGGAGTGATAAGGGTGAGCTTCTCGTCCGCGCCCGAGGAACGGATAGCGGTAAGGTGCTTCTCCTTGCAGACATTGACCTCGATGTCATCGGGCTTGGGGTTCTCGCCAACTATCATACCCTCATACACAGGAGTTGCAGGACCTATGAAGAGCGGGCCTCTGTCCTGAGCCTGATACAAGCCGTATGTGGTGGACACACCCTTTTCGCTTGCGACAAGCGAGGAGGTGAAGCGAGTCTTGATCTCGCCACGAAAGGGCTCGTATCCTGCAAAGATGCTTGAAATAATTCCCTCGCCTCGGGTATCGGTCAACAGCTCGCTGCGATAGCCAAAGAGACATCGGGTCGGAATGGAGTAGAAGAGCTTTTGACGAGAGCCGTTAAGCTGCATATCCACAAGCGTGCCCTTCCTTGAGCCAAGCTTTTCCATTACCGCGCCTACATACTGCTCGGGTACATCGACGATAACATCCTCAATAGGCTCGCATCTCTCGCCGTCTATCTCCTTGAACAGAACACGGGGATTGGAGCAGCAAAGCTCATAGCCCTCACGGCGCAT
>JAFTRB010000065.1 GCA_017462445.1 Clostridia bacterium | reverse complement strand
TCACCGTATCGGGGCTGTGGCACGGAGCAAACTGGACCTATGTTATCTGGGGAGCGCTTCACGGCTTCTATCAAATAGTTGGAAATCTCACAATCAAGCCGAGAAATGCTCTTGTAGCCAAGTGCGGCTTTGATCCCAAGCACCCTGCGGTTATCTGGGTTCGCCGTGTGATAACCTTTGTTCTGGTATGCTTCGCCTGGCTCTTCTTCCGCGCCAATACCCCCTCGGATGCCTTCTACCTGGTCGGCAGACTCTTTACGGGATGGGAGAATGTTGGGGAAACCTTCAAGCTTATGGGGCTTACCCCCGTGGCTATTCTTTTGACCGTATTCTCCATTCTTACCCTGGTTATAATAGACAGGATGCTTACCTATGACGATGGACCGGATGGCTCGGCAGTTCTCTGCTCGCGTGGCTCATTTGTCTACTATGTTTGGATCGTTGTTTTGTGCTGGACTCTTCTTCTTTCCAAGAATATGGAGAGCTCCTTCATTTACTTCCAGTTCTGATAGGAGGGTGGAAAATTGAAAAAGACGAAAATTGTTGTATCAATAATTGCCGCGCTCCTTGCAATTCTTATCCCCTTTGTCAGCGTTGTCTCAATCGCGGTTATGCTTCCTCCCCAATTCAGCGAGACCTTTGTAGGCGCGCTCGATGATAAGTATGATTATCTCCACTCGGTCGAGGGGGAGAAGATAGTGGTTGTCGGAGGCTCCTCGGTTGCCTTTGGCTTGAATTCGGAGCAGCTTTCTGCTTACACGGGTATGCCTGTTGTAAACTTCGGTCTTTATGCGGCTCTTGGCACAAAGCTTATGCTTGATTTGTCCGACTCGGCAATCGGCGAGGGGGATATAGTTGTCATTGCCCCGGAGCTTGACCCACAGACCATGTCCCTTTATTTCAACTCGGATACTACTCTTAAGGCTCTTGATGACGACTTCTCAATGTTCTTTGATATTGAAGTAAACAACTGGTTCAATATGCTTGGAGCTATGTGGAAGTTCTTTACGGAGAAGTGGCAAAGATATACGGGCGAGATATCACGGAGCGAGCGCCCGGGCGAGATCTACCTCTCAAAATACATAAACGAGTATGGCGACTACGAAAGTGATGCAAGAGTCGGCAACATAATGCCGATGTACTATGACCCCAACACGGAAATAGACCTCACAAAAGAGAATTTTGCCGACGGCTTTGATACCTTCTCAGACTATCTCAACTCCTACATTCGCTCCTGTAAGAGCCGTGGAGCGAGCGTCTATTTCTCCTTCTGCCCGATGAACGAATTGGCGGTAAAGGAGAGGGACGATGGGGCCCGTGCTGAGTTTTTGGCATACCTTGAAGAGAAAATCGACTGTGAATTCATAAGTGATATAGATGACTATATTATGGAAGCCGGCTATTTCTATGATACCAACTTCCATCTTAACAATTCCGGCGCCTCTGTTCGTACTATTCGCTTGGCTCGGGATTTGATTTCTGCAGCAGGTCTTAGCGGAGCGCCCCTGGGGGAGGAGCCTGTTGAGCCTGTACTTCCCGGCTCCGAGCAGCATTATCCCTCGTCGGACGCAAATGCCGGGGATTTCACCTATGAGCTTATCACCGAGGGCGAATATCGCGGCTATGTTGCAATTACGGGCGTTGCCTTCGAGGCGGCAGGCAAGCGCAATCTCGCGATACCCGTAGGCGTTCTGGAGCGTCGAATTGCTTTGATTCGCTCCGAGGCCTTCTATGGCGCTGATGTACGCAGCATCACAATTCCCGCAGGACATACCAAGCTGGTAATTGAGGATGGCGCTTTTGCGGGTGCTGAGAGCCTTTCCGATATATGGATTGAGATTGAGGACCCCTCGGTTGTAACTCCGCCCAAGCAGCTTGGCAGGGATGAGCTGCAGCTTCATGTTCCGCCAAAGAGCGAGTATCCCGCCCACCCCGTGTGGAAATTCTCGGGCTTCAACCTGATGTTTGATGCCTCGGTTGGCGAGAATACAACCGTCCCCACCTTCGATAAAGAGTTCAGCGGCGAGGACGAAAACGCAGGCTTCTTCCTCTATGAGGAGATAACCTCGGGATATTACAAGGGTGCGCTTGTGATTGTTGGACTGACAGAGACCGGCAAGGCGCAGGAAAGCCTGACCGTTCCGCTTGGCGCGGATGGCGTAAAGGTTGTCGGTATGGCGGCTAATGCGTTGAGAGGAACTAATGCCAAGACTCTCAT
>JAFTRB010000064.1 GCA_017462445.1 Clostridia bacterium | reverse complement strand
GCTCTCCTCCGGGAGCATAATGGCGGTAAGAATAACTCCAAACACAGGAGTCATAAAGCTGAATATAGTTACGAGAGAAACCGGGTTATACTTAAGAAGAACGCCCCACAGCGCATATGCTACGGCAGAAAGAAGGGCGAGGTAAAGAAGAACGCCTATGCCGCGAATATCGGAGAGGTCAACGCTTCCCCCGGCAATGAGTCCAACGATCGCCATAACGATACCGCCTAGCATAAACTGATAACCGCTTATGACCACGGGGTCCTCATTTTTCGAGAAGATCTTGATAAGCACAGAGGATATGCCAAGCGAAATTGCAGAGAAGATTACAAAGGCATCTCCCCAGTTCATAGTGAAGTCCAATCCGTTAAGATTAACGGCAATAATGCCGGCAAAGCCGATGATACAGGCAACTATCTTTTTAACAGTGAGCTTCTCCTGCTTAAAAATCAGACAGGAGATTATTATTGCAAAGAAGGAGGAGGAGCCGCTGAGTATCGTTCCCTTTGCTCCCGATGTCAATGCAAGACCAAGATAAAAGAAGAAATACTGTATAATGGTCTGGAACACCGCAACAACTCCAACTCTGCCAAGGTTTTCAACCTTTGGATATAGGAGCTTTTTGCGAGCTATGCTGTAAATCAAAATAGTTATAAATCCCGCAAGAGCAAAGCGAATTCCCGCAAACAGGATGGTGGATTGAACATCAGGGCCTCCCTCTGGAAACATAAGCTTGTAGCCCGTCTTGATAAATGGGGTTGCACTGCCCCACAGCGCTGTACAAAGTATGGCGCAGAGGACAACTACAATGGGATTTGTAAAGAAGCCACCTTGTTTTTTCTTTAGTTCTGTCATTTTTAACTCCAAACAATACTTAACCTTTAGCCGCCGGAAATTTGGCAAGCCTAACTATTATATCCTATATCGGTTGAATTGTCAACCGCAAAAAAGGTGACAGCCTACGGCGCGAATTGGAAAAGCGCCATAGGAATATCACCGATCAATTATTTCACCGAGCAGGCGTAGACGGCAAATATGTCCTCGCCTCGCAATGTCTCCTCCGCTGCTCGAGCCATCTGCTCCGTACTGAATATACCAAACACGCTCGGACCGCTACCACTCATAAGGGTATGTGTTGCGCCAAGCTCGTTAAGCCGCGCCTTGATAGCCTCCGCCTTGGGACAATCGGGCAAGGTTGCCGCTTCAAATATGTTATATAGCTTATCGGGAAGCACGCCTGTTGTGGCTGCATCGACGATCCTGTCGCAAATTTCACGGGATTCGGTGGGAACAGAGCCATCAAAATTGTTATAAAGCAAATCCAGCTTTGCATACGCCTTAGGAGTTGAGACCCATTCGTTTGCCACGGCGATAACCGCGTGGAGCGAGATTCCGTCGCGCAGCCTTGTCATCCGCTCTCCTCTGCCCTCGCAAAGCGCCGTTCCTCCTATTAAGCAAAACGGAACATCGCTACCAAGCCTTGCCGCAAGCGCAAGAAGCATTTTATCGCTTAACGGTCGCGAAAACAGCTTATTCATCGCACGGAGAACCGCCGCCGCATCTGCCGAGCCACCTGCAAGTCCCGCAGCGATAGGAATTCTCTTGTGAAGCTTTATTGTTACCTCACAATCAATACAAGCGGTTTCCATAAACATCAGGGCCGCCATAACCGCAATATTCTTGGAATCGAGAGGTAGCTTACGCTTGCCAACCAAAATAACCTTTACAGCCCTGCTTCCCTTGCCTGTTACGGTAACAGTTAACTCATCGCACAGTGAAAGCGAATGCATAACAGTCCTTACAGAGTGGAAGCCATCCTCGCGCTTATCAATTACATCCAGAAAAAGATTGATCTTTGCATACGCTCTTTCTTTAACCGAATTCATTAAGCCCCTCCTCGCCAAACAGGATTTCCTCAACATCGGCGCAAAGCGCGTGATAGATAGGTAGGTGAAGCTCCTGAATCTTGTAGGTATCGTACTCGGGCGCGATAATGGCGACATCGCATATTTCAGCCAGTTTTCCCCCATCTCTTCCTGTTAAAGCAATTGTTTTAATCCCAAGCGCCTTAGCGCATTCGGCGGCTTTAACAACATTAAGAGAATTTCCCGAGGTGGATAAGCATAAGAGAGCATCCCCCGCTCTTCCAATCGCATAAACAAGCTGGGCAAAGACCAACGAGGGCTCGACATCATTGGCAAAGGCGGAAAGAGCGCCGCTGATTGAGGGCAGCGGGATTGCGGAAATACCCCTCTGAAGCAGTTCGGCATCTTCACGCCCAAGAGCCGGGCTTAGCTTATCCAGATCCTCGCCTTGTGGCTTTCGCTTAAGAAGAAAGCCCTTCAGAAGCTCTCCTGCAATATGCTCGCAATCGGCGCAGCTGCCACCGTTACCGACGAGAAGAATTTTACCGCCGCTAGCGTGGCTCTTAAGAATCAGCTCGACAGCCAATTCCATAGAGGTCCTGCAGGGAGCAAGCTCGGGATATCTATGTATTACTTCGTTAATATATTCAGCCATTGTTTTCACCTCTGAATCCTTCTGTTGCCACGGTCAAGGCGGCAAGATCTCCAATCTGCTCGCCCAGCGCGGCGGGTACAACGCGACACACCGAGAGCGATGCGGGAAGCGCCTCCTCGCTTAACGCTCTCAGCATACCTTCCTTAAAAAGCTCCTCGCATCTGGCATATACACTTCCTATGACAATACGCTCGGGATTGAATAAATCAATCAGGACAGCAAGCCCTCGCCCGAGCATTTCCGCGCTTTGGTTAAATACACTCAGCGCATCAACATCTCCTTGCTTTGCGTATTCTGCCACGGTTTTTGTCGTGATATTATCAATTTGTTCGGTTTCTTTACCCCAAGCCACAGGGCATCCGGAGAGCAACCGCTCCTCGGCGAGAGCCTTAGCCAGCTGCGCAATTCCTCCACCCGAGCAGAAGCCCTCAAAGGAGCCCGCCTTGCCATAACCAACAGGTCCGCGTGGGGCGAGCCTTATATGCCCTGCCTCGCCTGCATTGCCGTTGCTACCGCTAAAGAGTCTGCCATTGAGTATAAGACCTGCGC
>JAFTRB010000063.1 GCA_017462445.1 Clostridia bacterium | reverse complement strand
CTGAGCTTCTTGACGCCTTCAACACCGAGAAAACAACCCTTGATAACATTAAAATAAATTCCGACGGCTTTATCAAGGCTCTTGAGGGAGCTGATGCCACCTCCACCGATTACGGTTATCTCCGTCCCATCTACGATGAGGCTGTTAAGTATTACCCCGGAGCGTATGACGGATACACCGGAGTTCCCGAGGCAAAGAAGGCTTATGCGGCTATCGCAGATGTAGTAGAGATTCTTATCCAGAACGCAGAGGGCTTCATTACAAGCGTTAACGAGGCTTCCGCTGAGGCAGATTTTGCTACTCGCTATGCAGCATATGTTACCGCAAAGGCTAAGTATGTTGACAACGAGACATATCCCGGTATCACCGAGGCTCTTGCGACATTTGCTATTATTAATGAAGAGATGGTTGCTAAAGAGGCAAAGGCTCTTGAATTCATCGCTTATACCGAGAACGCAAACTGCGCTCTTTACATTCCTGCTCAGGAGGCTTACATTGCTCTTGCAAAGGCTATGGAGGACGTTGAGCCTGCATTCCCGGGTGTTGCAGAGGCAAAGGATGTCATTGCCGCAATCGAGACCGATATTGCAAATAAGAGAGCTGCCGCAGCTGCATACATCGCAGCGGTTGAGGCTCTTGAGGGCAAGACCGGTGACGCGCTTGATGCCGCAATCGCAGAGGCAAAGACTCTTCAGGCTGCAGGTAATATCCTCGGTATCGAGGGTGTTGAGCAGGCTAATATAGCTCTCTCCAACGCAGAGTCGGCTATCACAAATGCAAACGGCTTCGCAACCAAGTTTAACAGCCTTGTTACAGGTCTTGGCGCTCACATTGTAAACGGAAAGATTACCAATTCCGCCGAGACTCGCGCAGTAATTCTTGAGGCTCTTGAGATTGGCGCAAAGGCTGATGACACCATCGCAGGTGTTTCCAACAACCGCGATATCCTGAACAAGGCTATCACCGATTATAACGCAGCGCTCAAGGCTGCCAACGATGCCTTCGCAGGTGTTTGTAACACCGCCGCAGGCGTAGGTCTCAGCGCAACCGCCAAGACCGATATTGCCGCTCTTGTAGGCAAGGTAATAGCATTTATAAAGGAACTTGTCTGATTAGTTAGTTCACCTTCAATAATTTAACTGCCTCTTGGACAATGGACAAGAGGCAGTTAATAATATATATGTAGAAAACAAAAGAGGTTTTTATGAAAAGTAAGCGTTATACGATCTCGGCTTACTGGCTCTTGACTGTTGCAATTGGAACGATAATCAATATACTTCTTATCAGCATTTTTGGTACAGCCCTTCCCGTAGGCTCTCACATAGCCTGGAGCGCCCTGTTTACCGGGCTTGGGCTTGCTACAAGCGAAAGCTCAATTTTTCTGGTTGCCGCAATATTTATGTCAATATTTGTGGCGGCGCCCTTCCTGATTTGCTTTATTCAGGCTCTTAAGCGAGGGAGAGCAATGCTTCTTGGGCTGATTATCTATGCCCTGGACACCGTAATGCTGGTTGCCGATCTTATATATATAAGTAATACGGCGGTTCGCATCTTTCTGATAATATCACTTGTTATCCATCTGGCAGGTATTGCGCTTTTGGCGTATGGAAGCTATTTAGGCATAAAGGATGAGGGGAGTCAAAGCGCTGTGCGTACCCTATATATCCGCCGCGCCCGCGATGGCTTTGGCTCGCAGAGACTAAACTGCCGGCTGAACGGAGCATTTATGTGTACTCTGGAGCCGGGAGAGGAGCGTCTGGTTGTAGTGGACAGGCACCGCCAGCGCCTTTCCGTCAGTCTTTTCGGAGCTGCACCTGCCGAGCTTGTTCTGCCCTCGGGCGCGAACAATGTGTCGGTAATTATCTCTTTGGAATATATTAATGGACAGAGTAAAATAATCATTTCATCCAATGATTCATCGGTATAAAGAGGTTCTATGAATAAAGAAGATATTAAGGATATCCTTGCGGATATCCGTGCTGTAGATTTTTCGGATTACAAATATTTTAAGGATGGGGAGGGGAATATTCCTACTCGCAAGGGGGTAATCCTGCTTCTTAAATTGCTAAATTCGGTTATGTTCCCCTCGCATTTCCCATTTGATGAGATGGGGGATACCGAGGCAAGGCTATCCCGCGCTTATGATATATGTCTTTCCCAGCTTCACGCGGCATACTCCTTTGCAGGAGATTTCACCACCAAGCCCGAGACCGTTGCAGATGAGATTTTCGCCATTCTTCCATCTGTCAAGGATAAGCTTATCAAGGATGCGATAGCCATCTATGAGGGCGACCCGGCTGCGGTTAGTCCGGAGGAGGTAATCCTATGCTATCCCGGCTTCTACGCAATAAGCATATACCGTATAGCCCACGAATTTTATAAAAGGAGTGTTCCTCTTATCAGCCGTCTTATGACCGAGTTTGCCCACGAAAAGACGGGCATCGATATCCATGCGGGAGCATCAATAGGCGAGTATTTCTGCATCGACCACGGCACGGGCATCGTAATTGGCGAAACGGCAACAATTGGCGACCGCGTAAAGATTTATCAGGGCGTTACTCTTGGAGCTAAGAGCTTTGAGCTTGGCGAGGACGGCAATCCCATCAAGGGAACTAAGCGCCACCCCGACATCGGAAACCGTGTTATTATATACGCAAATGCAACCATTCTGGGCGGCAGAACCCACATAGGTGATGGCTGTATTATCGGCGCAGGCGTCTGGCTTACAAGCTCTGTTGAGGAGGGAAAAACCGTCTATTATACAGGAGGACGAACAAATGGCTAGCTTTGAATTGTTATACCCCAACTATTCCCGAAAATGTATAACCTTCACCATCGACGACGGTAATATTAAGATGGATGAGAAATTTCTCTCAATTGTAAGACCTGCAGGCATCAAGGGTAGCTTTAACCTCTGCTCTCACTCGCTTACGCAATACTCTCCTGAATATTTAAGGTCTTTTTATGAGGGTTACGAGCTTACAAACCATTGTAAATATCACCCTATGGCAATGGTCGATGGGGTAGAGTATCATATTCACTCAGCCGAGGAGCTGGAGAGTGCGGTCTTCTGCGGAAAGGAGACCGAGCTTTATCCCTACCCCGGGGTTGAGGGCCTCTACTATGTTATGACCGCCAGAGGCAAGCGCCTGATGGCAGACAATACTGCATACCTGAGGCTTGCCGAGGAGTGCCACTCAGAGCTTGAAAAGATATTCGGCCGAGGCGCGGTAAATGCCTATGTATGGCCCTTCTGCGAGCAGAAGAATCATGCCGTTGTCGAGGGGATACGCGCTATGGGCTACCGATACGGCATACGCAAGACAGGGTGCGTGCTGGACAGTACAGATTTTGCTCCCCCCGCTGATATTAATGCATGGAGCTATAATGCGGATAACCGCAACCTCCTTTCGGTAATGGAAAAATATGAAAGCGCAAAAGACAATGGAAGCCTTCGCTTCTTCGCCTTCGGTGTCCATTCCTGGGACTTTGAGAGGGACGGAAATTGGTGCGATTTGGAAGCCTTCGCCGACAAGTACGGCTCTCGCCCGAATGACTATTGGTATGCTACGGTAGGCGAGATTTTCGAGTACCTCTCGGCGGTAAGCAAGCTAAGGGTAGAGGGCAACCGTATCGTAAATGACACCGACAGCGATATTTATATCAACTATAACGGTGAAAGACACATAGTTTTGGCTAAGTCAGAATTTAATATCCAGTGATAAGAAAAAACCGAGCAACAGCTCGGTTTTTTTGTCGAAAACTTAACACGGGGTATGCTTTCTGCTTATTCCTCCGTCTTGCCCGCATCGGGATACCTGCCCGTAACACGGAAGCCGTCAATCTCCCCCTTGCACATAGCGCGGAAGATCCTGTGCTTGATCCCCTTGTTCTCTCTTTCCAGGGAAGCAAGGAGATTTTTCATGTTCTCCCTTTCGGTTGCGTGGTCCTCGGGGCAGAGCGAGCTTAAAACAGGTGGGTTTGCCTTCCTTGTATAATACAGGACATCCTTCTCGGTGGCATATAGCAGAGGGCGAATGAGGGTGATTTTTCTGTTTGAAAGATAGGAAACAGGCGAGAAGCAGCCAAGCCGCCCCTCGAAAAACAGATTCATCATAAAGGTCTCAACCGCATCATCGTAGTGATGTCCGAGAGCAACCTTGTTGCACCCCATCTCCACCGCCTCTGCGTGGAGCGAGCCTCGGCGCATCTTGGCGCAAAGCGAACAGGGGTTTGACTCCTGCCTTACATCAAATATAATTTTCGCTATATCGGTTTTTACTATCCTGTATTCAACATGGATGCGGCGGCAGAACTCCTCAATCTCGGAGTAGTCCCCGCCTTCAAAGCCCATATCAATTGTGATAGCAACCACCTCATATTTTTTTGGATAGAAGCGGCGCATCTCGGCAAGGGCCGCAAGAAGAGCGAGGGAATCCTTTCCGCCCGAGACACCGACAGCAATTCTGTCGCCTTCGTCTATCATATTGTAGTCGTCAACAGCCCGCCTGACAAAGGAGAGCAGTCTTTTCATTTCATTCATAGCAAACCTTTCGGCCTCTGCATATACTGTTAGTAAAAAACGGAGGACACAATGAGCATTAAAATATATATTGACCAGGGGCATAACCCCCGAGAATTTAACACGGGTGCCGAGGGAAACGGTTTTTTCGAGCAGGACATAACCTATGATATAGGCCGCAGGCTCTATAACCTTATGGCGAGGGATGACCGCTTTGAGGTCAGGCTATCTCGCCCAACTCCCGACTCTATATTGGGATTCAGCAACTCGTCGAGCTTAACCGCACGAGTCAGGGAGGCAAATTCCTGGGGCGCGGATGTTTTCCTGTCCCTGCATACCAACGCATCTACCAATTCCTCTGCCACAGGCTCTGAGGCGCTTATATACAGCGAAGAGAGCAGGACAGCCTTCGGCCTCGCTACCGATATACTCGACACCTTGACTCGCTATACAGGGCTTCGCAACCGCGGTGTTATTGAGCGCCCGGGGCTATATGTCCTGAGGCGGACGAATATGCCTGCGGTTCTTGTCGAGATGGGCTTTATTACCAACCCGAGAGATGCTGATCTTATGGTCTACTCTCCCCAGCTTTTTGCCGAGGGCATTTACCGTGGAATTCTCAATTATTACGGCTTTTAGCTAAGCTTGATGGAGTCTATCGAAAGATATTGCTCCGCAAGGCTTGCGCTTCTTGCAAAGAAGGTGTAGGAGGCTCCGCAGTGGGCGCAATAGACCTGCATTCCCTCATCGCAGAAGCGAAGCTCGAATTTTCCCTCGTCGCATAGACATTTTATTCTTTCTTCGGCCTCCAGCTCGCGGACAACCAGGTTTAGAGTATCGAAGATGGCGGGGTCGGGGGGACACTCGTTCTCGTCAACATCCTGGGGCTGGATATCGGAAAGCTCCTCTGCCTCCAGCGACATCATTATCCTTGTCAGCCCCTCCCCCGAGCGTGTAAGCTCCTGCGAGATGCTCAGAGGCTCTCCGATAAAAGCGATATCCATACCGGAATAGGGGCAGGGAAGCTTCAGCGTCTGCTCGCAAAACGCCATATCCTTTCCGATATTAAAGCCGTGACTGTCCCCACAGTACACACAGGGCACCGACAGATGGATAAGACCGTCCCGCTGTCCCTTGATGTCCAGGGCGCTCTCGCCACAGGCGCACTTCAGTCTCAGCATATCCGATACGGCGGTAAGACCGCCGAGGAAGCCTACCGTAGCCACCCCACATTTGGGACAGCGGTAGGCTATTTGATTTTTCATAGGACTATTCATTGTTCTTTGCTTCCTTTAGTAGATTTAATACATCCTCGCTTGAAATAAGCCGCTTGATTTTCAGCCCT
The DNA here is from genome assembly GCA_017462445.1 of Clostridia bacterium. The sequence goes on along the minus strand of JAFTRB010000063.1, from coordinate 26,466 downwards.
GTCTCGGAAAATTCTATAATTTGGAGGGATACCAGCCTGCCAAGCGCCTCTTGAATCCTGTTGGGAGGGATTCTCAGCTTATAGCTTGCCAGGGAGGTATCCAAAGATGTGCGCATGGGTAGCAATTTCATCGTCTCGCGCTCGGTTGCATCAAGGCTTCCGGCAGCATTAGAGAGCCACTCCTTATTCATCATCAACCGTGATTCCGTGAGCTTCAAGGAACTCGATCCATTCTGCCTCGGTCATTAATACATCACGGGGCTTTTGTCCGTTAGGCGCAGAAATAACCCCGATATCCTCAAGCGAATCAATAATTCTTGCCGCGTGACCGAAGCCGATCTGCAGCTTTCTCTGAAGCAGGCTTGTGCTTATCTTGCCTGCCCTTACTGCAACAAAGCCCGCTTGAATAAAGACCTTGTCGCTAAGATAGGAGTCAGAAGTCTGCTTGCCGTCTTCGGAGGACTCCTCGCGGCTCTCGTCATCGCCCACTGCGCCATCCTGCGCCGAAAGTGATGCAAGCATATCCGTCCACTCGTCGGCGCTTATAAGCACCTGTCTTGCTCTTGAGCCTCTGCCGTTTGAGATGATCTTCAAATCCTCCATTACAGAGATATAGTATGCCGCTCTGGAGTAGCCGACAGAAAGCTTGCGCTGGAGCAGGGTGATGGATGCCGCGTCCTCTGTAAGAACTAGATTAACGGCATCGATAAAAATTTTGTCACTGACGGGGATATATGCCTCCTCGCGAGCTTCTCTCGGCGGCTTGCAATGCTCCGCCTTGACCCTCTGTATTGCGGCGATGATTCCTGAGGTGGCAGCGCCATCCATATCCGTCAGGGGATAATTTTTCTCATCGGCGGCAACAATATCCTCGATTTCACCGTCACTGATAAATGCGCATTGAACCCTGATGGGCAGGGGCTTGTCTGCTGGCTTGACCAGCATATCACCTCGATTAAGAAGATTGTTTGCTCCCTGCGAATCCAATACCGTGCGAGAGTCAACGGCGCTTGCAACCTTGAAGCATACACGAGAGGGGATATTAGCCTTGATAACTCCCGTAAGAACCTTTACATCCGGGCGCTGTGTACCAATAATAAGATGAATGCCAGCTGATCTTGCCTTCTGGGCAATTCTCATTATCAGATCCTCTACCGGATTTTTGCAAATCATCATCAGATCGTTAAGCTCGTCAATTGCAATAATGATCCTGTACATAGGCTCGCCGAGGTCGGGCTTTTGCTTAACCAGATCATTATAGCAATCAATGTTCCTTGTCTCGGCTTTCTCGAGAATACCGTATCTGCGCTCCATTTCCTCAACCGCCCAGGCAAGCGCGCCGGCGGCATCCCAGGCGTCGGTAATAACAGGGCAGAGCCTGTGGGGGCAGCTTTCAAACATACGGAATTCCACCTTCTTCGGGTCGATAAGCAATAGCCTGCATTCGCTCGGCGTTGTCCTTGTAATAATCGAGGCAAGAAGACCGTTGAAGAATACCGACTTACCCATACCGGTAGCGCCCGATACGATAAGATGGGGCAGCCTTGTAACGTCACCGTATAATGGCTCGCCCGTTGTGAGCGCTCCGTAGACAAAGGCGGTTTTTGAGGGAATAGCCTTGAAGCTGTCAGCCTCTGCAAGCGCTTCCCATCTGACTACCTCGGGGTCGCGTCTTGGAACTTCAACGGTGATTGTGCCGTTTGCATTCGGGCAAACCATCCGTACTCCCTCTCTGCCAAGATTAAGGGACAGATCGGCAAAAACAGATTGAACCTTGTTTGGCTTTGTCTTTTCGCCAAGCCTTAACTCATAGCTATTGATTCTCGGACCGGTGACATAGCTCCTGACCGCCGCATCGATATCAAAGCCTGAAAAGGTCTCGTTTATTGTTCTTACAACAAAGGCTGCATCACTCTCGTCACCCTTTGCCACAGGGGTATCCTTGATACCCTTCATTTTCTTGTAAATCGCGGTTAACTCGTCACCAAGGGCGTATGCCGCGCGAAAGTCCCTTGCGGTAGTGATTTTTCCGTCGGTAACAACAGGCGAGCCACAGCAGATGGTTGCTCCCTCAAGGGCCGACTCAAAGCCGGGGAAGCAAATAGCGCTCTTGCCGCGGAGAAGCCCTCTGTGCCCAAGAATGGATGGGGCGGCGCAGATAGCGGCAAGATGACCGCCGTTTTTCATAACCGCATCTATGTAGCTGTGTGTTACGGGGGATTGCTCCAAATTGGTTGTGCCTGGCATTCCGCCGGGCAAAAGGAGCATATCTATTTTGCTTTCATCAACCTCGCCCGGTGTCAAGTCTGCCTCGACTGTAATTCCGTGTGCGCCGGTTATTGTCTTTCCACCAATTCCAACGGTCTTGACCGGGAGTCCGCCGCGGTGCATAATATCAAGCGGAGCAAGCGCCTCCACCTCTTCAAATCCGTTCGCAAGAAGGATTATAACCATAATTTCACCTTTCTCTCGCTATGCGAGCATAATTTATTCAAGGAGAGTCTGTCCCGGATATCGAGACAGACTCCGATTTGTTGGGCATTAATAATCATCATCAAGGCTGACTCGGGAGAGCCTTTCTCTCCACTCGTCCATGGACATACGAACCTCGCGGGGCTTCTGTCCGTTAGGCTCGCTGACAACACCGATAGCCTCCATACTGTCAAGATACTTGGCTGCTCTCGAGTAACCGATGGACAGCTTTCTCTGGAGCAGGGAGGTTGAAACCTTACCCATACGGATTGCAACCTCTACGGCATCAAGGAACTTTTGATCGTTGTAAAGGCCAACATCATCCTCCTCGCCCTCGTCATCGACCTGAGCGCCGCCATTCTTCTTGTTTCCGCATTTCTGAGCGGCGCGGTTGATCTCGGCAAGAACCTCCTCGTCATACTGACCGTCAACGGCCTGTGTCTTGAGGTATTCCATAACCGCCTCGACCTCGGCGTCGGTGGTAAAGGCAGACTGAACTCTTATGGGCTTGGGCTTGTCCACTGGCTTGAAGAGCATATCTCCCTTGTTAAGCAGTTTCTCCGCTCCTGCCATCTCCAGAATGGTTCGGGAGTCCTGAACAGATGTAACCTTACAGGACATACGGGTATTGATATTCGCCTTGATTGTACCGGTAATAACCTTAACATCAGGCCTCTGTGTACCGATAATGAGGTGAATTCCGGCGGCTCTTGCCTTCTGCGCAATTCTCATTATCAGATCCTCGACGGGATCCCTTACCTGCATCATCAGGTCGTTAAGCTCGTCGATTACGATAATAATCTTGGACATCGGCTCGCCAACCGAGGGGTCTCGCGCAACCTTCTCGTTGTAGGCTTCAATATTACGGATATTAAGCTTCTCGATAACATCGTATCTGCGCTCCATCTCCTCAACCGCCCACATAAGCGCTCCTGCCGCCTGCTTCGCCTCGGTTACAACCGGGATAAGCAGATGGGGAATGCCGCTATATACACGGAATTCGACTCGCTTCGGGTCAATAAGGATAAGCTTTACCTTGCTCGGATGAGCCTTGTAAAGAATGCTTATGAGAATAGAGTTAATGCTGACCGACTTACCCATACCGGTAGCACCCGCAACCAGCGCGTGGGGGAACTTGGCAATATCACCGAACACTGGCTTGCCTCCGACATCCTTACCGATGCAGGCAAGAGTGTCGGACTTCGAGCTTTGGAATTCCTCTGTCTCCAGCAGGTCGCGGAGCCTTACCGTCTCGGGGTTGGAGTTTGGAACCTCAAAGCCGATGGCGCTTTTTCCAGGGATAGGAGCCTCCATACGGATTCCGTCAACCGCCAGATTCATTACGATATCGCCAAAGAGGTTTGTGATCTGTGTTACCTTAACGCCCTTGGCAGGAACGACCTCATACCTGGTTATACGGGGACCGCGGTCATAGCCCTTTATTGATGCGATAACGCCAAAGGATGCAAGTGTGTCAATAATGATTTTCGACCTGGCATTATTCTCCCGGAGGACCTCCTCCTCGTCCTGGCTCTCTCCGTGACTAAGCAAATCAAGAGGCGGCGCCTTGTATTTTGTGAAATTGGGCTTCGCCTTTTTGGGTGCTTCCTTCTTTGGCTTCTCAGGCTCTATCGGCCTTCCGCCATCAAAGGGAATACCGTCATAGTCGTCCTCTTCCTCGTCGTAGTCCTCTTCCTCACAAGGCTCCACGGGAGCGGAGGTATATTGAGGCTCCTCGTCGGGATAGGTCGGCTCGCTTATAACAGTGGTCTGCTCCTCCACCTCAGGCTCGTTTACTCTGAGTGCGGGGAACATATCACGCATACCGATAACCTCGGGATTCTGCTTTTCGGGCGGAATCTCCTCGGTATTTGGCTCGTCATCTGAGATATCCTCGGGTGAGGGGACATATTCCTCCTCGTCCTCGTCATCCCCGTCGGGCTCGCCAAGCTGGGTTCTCTCAACGGTAATTGTCTCGGGCTCTCCGATTTTGCCCATTCCAATTCCGCGCTCTGTGTCGATCTCAAAGACAAGACCGCCACCGACAGTCTCCCCGTCATCTACGGGGTTCTCCGTCTCGCTGTTGGATACCCAGACTCTGCCTGTATCCTCCTCGGCGGGCATATTAACTACAAAATCTGTGCCGATTGCCTCGGCAGGGGCGCGCTCCTCGCTGACAAGACATACCTCTCTATCGTCGATAGAGTCACCGAGAGCCGAGCCACCGGGGCTGACAAGGTCTGTCTCGATATCGGTCTTTGGCTTGGGAGCTTCCTCCCTGTATGTGGGAGTATATGAGCTATCACGCAAGGGCTGATACTCGGTGCGTGCCTCTGCAGGCTGGGGATTGTAACCACTCTGCTGAGGATTATAACCACTCTGAGGCTGAGGATTATAGCCACTTTGCTGGGGGGTATAACCGCCCTGAGGCTGGGGATTGTAGCCACTCTGCTGAGGATTATAACCGCCTTGGGGCTGAGGATTGTAGCCATTCTGCTGGGGATTGTAACCGCCCTGAGGCTGAGGATTATAGCCACTCTGCTGAGGATTGTAACCGCCCTGGGGCTGAGGATTATAGCCGCTCTGCTGAGGATTGTAACCGCCCTGAGGCTGAGGATTATAGCCACTCTGCTGGGGATTGTAACCGCCCTGGGGCTGGGGATTATAGCTGTTCTGACCGGGCTTATAGCCTGCCTGCTCGGTCTGATTGGGCTTATAGACGGGCTCGGTTCTTTCCTCCATAGATGCCACGGCAAAGCTTGCGGCGCGCCTGTATGAGTCGCCTCCGCCCTGGCGGCTTTGGGGATTATCCTGCTCCGGATATCCGCCCTGTGTGGCTGAATAATTTGTCGCCTGTCGGGCATTCTGATCGTCCCCTGTCTTGCGCAAGGGAGAGAACTGCTCCTGTGGGCGAGCTGCTGTTACCGGCTCTTCGCCATAGGGCCTACTTCCGTTCTCCTCGGCTCTCGGTTGCTCGGCGACATCGGGCTCGATCGTTATTACGGGAGCGGTAAGCTCGCAGTAGCTCTCCACGGGGATTGCCTCGTGATGGGGGCGGGACTGTGGAGTATAGTTTGTAAAAGAGGTAATATCCGGCTCTATCTCGGGCTCTCTGGGAATTCTTTGCTCGGGCTTTTCTATAACAAAGGTCGTCTCACTTGCCGTTTCAACGATTCCTCCAACAACCGCGGGCTCGCTCTCGGAAATCTCAATTTTCTTCGTCTCGCCGGTATATTCGCCCTGCGTGGTTACGGGAGTTTCGTCTGCGCGTCTTTGGCTGTCAACAAGCCTTGCCTTCTGTTGCTCGAAGGCCTCGCGCCTCCTGGCTCTTTCGATATCCTCCTCGCTCAGCTCCGGCACCTCCTCGATAACGGTGGGACGCTCGTCAAGCAGGCTTCTTGAGGACTGTCTGTATACCAGCTCCTCGGACATAGACATAGCATATGGGTCAAAATCAGCGGTAAATACCGAGTCTGCGCTCGTCTCTCCTTCGTTGACGGGCGGAATCCCGACAGACTTGTTCTCCTCTCCGTCAAGGTTTACAACGGGAATGGAAAGCGGCTCCTCGTCATCAAGCCCGTAGTCGGTGTTGACCTCTCGGGCAATCTCGATAAGCGGCACCGCTTCCTCCTCTTCGCTCACGGTAGGAGCAGCTTCCACAGGGGTGGGAGCATCCAGCGCGCCTGTTCTCGTTTCGGAGATTCCAAGCTCGGGAATGGATAGCTGACCTAAGCCGTTATCAACATCAAAGAACTCATCCTCTACCAGCTCGTCCTGCTTCTCCTCGGTTTCTCTTTTTGCCTTTTCTTCTCTTCTTCTCGAGAAGAAGGCAAGGATTGCCTTGAAGCCCTTTTCAATCATCATAAAGACAAATACAATGCCCTTAAGTATGCCGAACAGAATTTTTGCTATAACCCGCTTTCCGCCGGAGAAGAAATAAGCCGCATATATTGCGATAATCGCGGCAGCTATGATAATAGTTCCTATCCTTCCGAAGATCTTGATAAGACCGTACGCGATTATACCTCCGACAAATCCGCCGCCAACGCCCTCGACGCCCTGGGTGTAGAACAGCCCAGGGGTAAAAGCAGCCTCGCCCTCAGGCGGAGTAAAGGTATAGGCGGCCGCGGAGATTACAAGCAGGGTAAGAATTGAGAAAATCAGCCTTGATACTATTCTCTTACCGTTGAGGTCTGCGGGGTAGAAGAGCGCGTGTATAGCAATGAGGAAGGGGATAGTGTAAGCGCCAAAGGAGAACAGCCCCTTAAGCACCGAGGATATTACCTGACCGAACGCGCCTATATCCTGTGTAATAAAGCATAAACCGATAAACAGAGCTACCGCCACAAGTATAATTGGCACAGCTCTGTGAAAGCCGTTTAACGATGAGAACGACGAATGCTTTTCCTTTTTGTCCTTCATAAAACCGAATCTCCTTTGTCATTTCCTGAATAAGATCTGTATAAGTCAACCCATAGTAGGCTATGGGATAATACTCCACCTTATATTTTAGCAAATATCTGCTCCGAATGCAAGAGCAGAGACAAAAATATTTTTTATTTTTTAATTATTATGGAGCATCTTGACAAATGCCGTTCTATCTGCTAAAATATTTCAGGATAAAATTATAATGCCATACTGTTGCCTTTTGGCAAGTAGAAAGGATGATGATATGCTTTTATACAATTCTTTAACAAGAAGCAAGGATGAGTTTGTCCCTCGCGAGGAGGGAAGGGTGACTATGTACACCTGCGGTCCTACCGTCTATCACTTTGCTCATATAGGTAATCTGCGCACCTACACCATGGAGGATGTTCTGGAAAAATACCTGTCTTATATCGGCTATGATGTAAAAAGGGTTATGAACATCACCGATGTCGGTCATCTCAGCTCGGACGGCGACACGGGCGAGGACAAAATGCTGAAGGGCGCGCGCCGTGAGCATAAGACCGTGCTTGAAATTGCGAAATTTTATACCGACGCCTTCTTTGCCGACTGTGACAAGCTGGGTATAAAGCGTCCCGAAATTATCGAGCCTGCAACCAACTGTGTTCCGGAGTTCATCGGAATGGTAAGCGAGCTTCTTGAGCGCGGATGTGCCTATGAGGCCGGCGGAAACATCTATTTTGACACATCCAAGCTTGCAAAATATTATGTTTTCAACGATTTTGCCGAGGAGGATTTGGCGGTTGGTGTACGCGACAGCGTAGAGGAGGACGGCAACAAGCGCAACAAGGCGGATTTTGTTCTCTGGTTTACCAAGTCCAAGTTTGAGGACCAGGAGCTTAAGTGGGACTCCCCCTGGGGCGTCGGCTATCCCGGCTGGCACATCGAATGCTCCTGTATCGCAAGAAAGCATCTTGGCGAGTATCTCGATATCCACTGCGGCGGCATAGACAACGCCTTCCCGCACCACACAAACGAGATTGCGCAGAGCGAGTCCACCTTTGGCCACGAGTGGTGCCGCTGGTGGTTCCATGTCTATCACCTGAATACCAACTCGGGCAAGATGTCCAAGTCCACAGGCGAGTTTCTCACCGTATCTCTCCTTGAGGAGAAGGGCTACGCGCCTCTTGTATACCGCTTCCTTTGCCTTCAGTCCCATTACAGAAAGAATCTTGTATTCTCCTGGGAGAACCTCGACAATGCAAGAATAGCGTACGACAAGCTTGTTTCAAGGATCGCGGCGCTCAGGGCAGAGGGCGAGGTTGACGAGGCGGCCTTTGCCGAGGGCAGGAAGCGCTTCACCGATGCCCTCGATAACGACCTTAACACCGCTCTTGCGATAACCGCGCTCTATGATGCGCTTAAGATGGATACCAATGATGCTACGAAGCTTGCTCTTATCAAGGATTTTGAGCGAGTTCTTTCGCTCGGGCTTATTGAGGCAGCCGCCGCTCTTGGCAAAGGCGAAGAGGATGAGATCGATGCCGAATTCCTCGCTTACATCAATAATATGATAGAGGCGCGTCGCGCGGCGAAGAAGGAGAAGAACTTTGCCGAGGCGGATCGCATAAGGGCGGAGCTTCTGGAGCGCGGAGTAACTCTTCTTGATACAAGAGAGGGGACTAAGTTCACCGTCGAAAAATAAACCGCCGTTTTTCAGATGATCAGTTAATGAAAGGAGAGATATATGTTCGATTCGTTACCGGGTAAGGGCTTGTTCCTTAAGGGTAAATATAAAGAGGCGGCAGAGTTCTTTCTCGAGGGCGCTCGGGAGGGAGATGCCGAAAGCGCCTTTCATTACGGTTATATGCTTATGAACGGTATAGGAGTCGGGGAGGACTGCCGTCGGGCGGCAAGCTTTTTCGGCTTCGCCCGCGAGAAGGTCGGCGAGGCAAATTATAACCTCGCGGTTATGTACCTTCACGGAGTTGGCGTCTCCCGTGACTACCGCAAGTGCTTCAGATATATGGAGGATGCGGCTCGCCTGGGCGTGATAGAGGCTCAGCTCTATCTTGGCGTTGCCCACTCTATGGGTATGCTTTACGAGCCGGATGTCATATCTATCTCCATGATACCCTACCACACACCGATTTACAGGGATCCTTATATGCTCCTTGGCGGAGATGTGCCTGATATGGAGGAGGACGAGGAATTGCGCGTGAGTGCGGTTCGCCTTGATATGCAGAGGGCGTTTCACTATTTTCGCTCCGCCGCCTACCACAGCGGAGACTATGTCGAGGAGCTGGCGGCAAAGAGCAAGTTCCTCTATGCTCGTTGCTTTTTGGATGGACTCGGCGTTGAGGCAAACCGCGAAAAGGGTGATAAGATCATGCTTATTGCCGCTGTGCAGGGCTCACAGGAGGCTATGCACTACATATCCACCGAAGCGCCCTATTTGCTCACCGATCCCACGAACAAGGCTCTTTTAGAGCTTCTGCCGGGCAGAGGCGATGCTCGGGGGCAGTAATATTGATGGGGGTAATATGAGTAGAGAAAGGCTGATGGCGCGAATTCTTCTTGGCGTAAGAATAGCCCTGCTTGTATCGATGCTTCTGACCGTTGCGTTCATCTTTTACAACTCCTCCCTGCCAAAGCAGGAGTCGGCGGACGCAAGCGACAAGCTCGGCGAGATCGTGGAGGAGATCCTTCCTGATGATACGCCCGTTGAGGACTTTGTCCTTACAAATCTGCGCAAGATAGCCCACTTCACCGAGTACGGGCTTCTCGGCATTGAGATCGCGCTTTATGTTCTCATATTTGAAAGGCGGCGCTGGTATGTGTCCCTGCCTATATCCTATGCCTGTCCCTTTGCGGTGGGCTTTCTTGATGAGAGCATACAGGTTTTATCCGAGCGCGGACCATCCATCACCGATGTGTGGATCGATATTGGTGGCTATGCCACCTTCGCAAGCCTCGCTTATCTGATAGGCGGAGCAGCGCTATTAATAATTTATTTCATTAGAAAAAGAATGCAGGCATCGGCGCCAAAGGGCGAGGAGAGCTAGCAGAGAAGGGAGCCTATATGGTAAGGATCACCGGAATAGAGAAGGGCTCGATAGCCGAGGAACACGGTATTGCTACGGGAGATATTCTCCTGGCTATAAACGGCAATTCCATTTCCGATGTTCTGGACTATCGCTTTTATCTCACCGATAGCTCGGTTACTATTGAGCTTGAGGGGAGCCGTGGAAAATATGCGGTAGCCATCAACAAGGATGAATACGAGGATATCGGGCTTGAATTTGAAACCCCATTGATGGACGAGAAGCACTCCTGTCGCAATGGCTGTATATTCTGCTTCATAGACCAGAATCCAAAGGGGCTCCGCGAGTCGCTTTACTTCAAGGACGATGATTCAAGGCTTTCGTTTATCCACGGCAATTATGTCACTCTTACCAATATGACCGATGCCGATGTGGAGAGAATAATAAAGATGCGGATCAGCCCGATCAATATCTCTATTCACACCACCAACCCCGAGCTGAGGATAAAAATGATGAAGAACAAGCGCTCCGGCGAGGTTCTTCGATACCTTCAGGACTTCAAGGATGCGGGGCTTTCCATGTGCGGCCAGATAGTTCTTTGCCGCGGTGTAAATGACGGAGAGGAGCTTGCCCGCACCCTCAGCGATCTTTCGGAGCTTTATCCCTCTCTTGGCAGCGTTTCCATCGTTCCTGCCGGATTAACCAGGCATCGAGAGGGACTTTATCCACTGTCCGATTTCACTGCCGAGGAGGCGGGTGAGGTTATCGATCTTGTTGATTCCTTTGCCGAAAGACAGCTGGCGCTCCACGGCTCGCGCCAATTCTTTGCCGCGGACGAGCTGTATCTGAAGGCGCAAAGACCACTTCCGGACACCGAGTATTACGAGGAATATCCGCAGATAGAGAACGGAGTAGGTATGCTCCGCTCCTTTGCCGATGAATTTGAGATGGGTATTGAGGATGTCGGGTATCTCGAGCTGCCAAAGCGAAAGAGATGGGTAACGGTTGCCACGGCGGTTGCGTCATATCCTATGATTTTGGAGTTTGCTGAAAGGGCGGAGAAAATTTGTCCTCTTCTTAGTGTAAATGTTGTATGCGTTAAAAACAAATTCTTCGGCGAGAGTGTCACGGTTTCGGGACTTCTCACGGGTGTGGATATACTTGATGCCCTTCGTGATATCCCCCTGGGAGAGGAGCTTCTCCTTCCCGAATGCTGCCTGCGCCACGGAGATGACCTTTTCCTTTGCGGTATGACCACGGGAGAGCTTTCCTCGGCTCTTGGAGGCATACCCATTCGCACTGTAGGCTCGGACGGCTATGAGTTCCTCGAGTCCCTCCTCGGCGCGACAGAATAATTTTTGCGAGGTGATAATATGTCAAAGCCGGTAGTTGCAATTGTCGGCAGACCAAATGTCGGCAAAAGCACGCTTTTTAATAAGCTTATAGGCGAGCGCCGCTCTATCGTGGAGGATACCCCCGGTGTTACAAGGGACCGTATCTATGCCGAGGCAGAGTGGAATGACCGCCGCTTTATCCTTATCGACACGGGAGGTATCGAGCCTAAGACCGACGATACGATCCTTAAGCAGATGCGTGTTCAGGCAGAGATTGCCGTTGCCAGCGCCGATGTCATAATATTTATGTGCGATATCCGCGCGGGGCTTGTAGCCGATGACCGTGATATTGCAATTATGCTTAAGCGCTCCGGGAAGCCTATCGTTCTCTGTGTAAACAAGATAGATCGCGTAGGCGAGGTGCCTTATGAGTTCTATGAATTCTACGAGCTGGGCTTTGAGCGCGAGCCGATAGCTCTTTCCTCGCTCCACGGCTCGGGTACGGGAGATTTGCTTGACGCGGTCCTCGAGGAATGTCCCGAGAGCGGCGAGGATGACGGTGACGAGGGCGTTATCAATGTTGCCGTAATAGGCAAGCCTAACGCGGGCAAGTCCTCGATCATCAACCGTATGTGCGGAGAGGAGAGGGTCATCGTCTCCGATATCGCAGGCACCACCAGAGATGCCACGGATACCAGAGTTGAGAACGAGCACGGAGTATTCAACTTTATCGATACCGCCGGTATAAGGAGGCACTCAAAGGTTGAGGACAGAATAGAGAGATTTAGTGTTATCCGCGCAAATATGGCGGTGGAGAGGGCGGATGTATGCCTTCTTATGATAGATGCCCAGGATGGCGTAACCGAGCAGGACGAGAAAATCGCTGGAATAGCGCACGAGGCGGGCAAGGCGGTAATTATTGTCATTAACAAGTGGGATACCATCGAAAAGGACAATAATACCGTTAATCAGTTTAATCAGCGCATCAGAACCTCTCTTGCGTATATGCCATATGCGCCGATAATCTATGTTTCCGCCCTTACAGGGCAGAGATGCGCAAACATCTATGAAATGATAAACGAGGTTTATGCCGAATCGCACAAGCGTATCACAACAGGTATGCTCAATGATCTTTTAAGCGACGCAACCACCAGGGTCCAGCCCCCCTCGGACAGAGGCAAGAGGCTGAAGATCTATTATATGACTCAGGCATCCGTTGCGCCCCCGACCTTTGTCGTTTTCTGCAACAGCGAGGAGCTGTTCCATTATTCCTATCGCAGATATCTGGAGAATTGCTTAAGAGATACCTTTGGCTTCAAGGGAACGCCGATCCGTATGGTAATAAGACAGCGTGGGGACGATTCGACCGGAGTATAGGAGGTCACAATGTTTATAGACAATATTACAATTTATGTTAAGGCGGGAAACGGCGGTAACGGTGCCGTTACCTTCCATAGAGAGAAATATGTTTCCGCAGGAGGCCCGGACGGCGGCGACGGCGGAAGAGGAGGCAGCATCATCTTCAAGGTTGATGAAGGCTCCAACACTCTCCTTGCATTCAGGTATAAGCGCAAGTTTGTCGCCGGGGACGGCGAGAACGGCAAGGGAGGAAAGAAGCACGGTAAAAACGGAGAGGATGTAGTTATCCTCGTTCCTCGCGGAACGCTTATCAAGGACCCCCAGAGCGGAAAGATCATATTCGATATGGCAAATGCCGATGAATATGTTCTCTGCAAGGGCGGCAGAGGTGGCTGGGGCAATCGCCATTTTGCAACCCCCACACGCCAGATTCCCAGGTTCGCAAAGAACGGAACTAAGGGCGAGGAGAGGGAGGTCCTTCTCGAATTGAAGATGCTTGCCGAGGTAGGACTTATCGGCTTCCCGAATGTGGGAAAGTCGTCTATTCTCTCCGAGATTTCCTCCGCCAAGCCCAAGATCGCAAGCTACCAGTTCACCACACTTTCTCCAAACCTTGGTGTAGTAAATATCGGAGATGGCAAGGGCTTTCTTGCCGCTGATATACCCGGTCTTATCGAGGGAGCAAGCGAGGGTGTCGGTCTTGGTCACGCCTTTCTTCGCCACGTGGACCGCTGCCGTCTTCTTCTCCATGTGGTGGACCTGGCAGGTACGGATGGCAGAGATCCTATTGACGATATTGATAAGATAGATACCGAGCTGTTAAGATACTCGCCCGAGCTTGCAACCAGACCGCAGATCATGGTTGCTAACAAGATAGACTCGGTCGACAGGGAGAGTGGAGTTATTGAGGCGTTCGAGGCTAAATGCCGCGAAAAGGGCAGGGAGGTTGTCTATGTATCCGCCTTCACCGGTGAAAACCTGGAGGAGCTTGTCAGGTTAACTACCGAGAGACTGAGCGAGCTTCCCCCCCTCACCGTCTATGAGGCGGAATACAGTGCCGAGGAGGAGGCGATCAACAGCTCCATCGGCGCAAAGGAGACCTATTTCCGCAAGGAAAACGGAAAGTATTATGTTGAGGGTGAGTGGCTCTATAACTTTATGGGGCAGATCAACTTCTCCGACTACGAGTCCCTGAACTTCTTCCAGCGTGTTTTGGGTAGAAACGGCGTCTTTGACAGGCTGAGAGAGATGGGCATCGAGGAGGGCGATACCGTCAACATTTACGATTTTGAATTTGATTTCGTTTATTGATTTGCTATGATAAAAGAATTGCTAAAGGAAACGCGCTCGGTGCGCAGATATGATGAGTTGAGGGAAATATCCTATCGGGAGCTTATAGAAATCGCCGAGGCTGTGCGCTATTGCCCCTCCGCGGCAAACCTCCAAAGAATTCGCATTTGCCCCGTTCTCGGGGAAAAGCGCGACGAGGTGTTCGATACTCTCGCCTTCGCCGCCTATCTTCGCCCCTGGGTAAGACCGAAGGAGGGCGAAAGACCGGTTGCGTATCTCGTTCTTATGGCTGAAGCGGATGTCGATATTAACCTTGCCATAGATGCGGGTATTGCCGCCGAGGCTATCGCGCTCGCCGCGAGAGAGAAGGGGATTGGCTACTGTATGTTTCGCAGCTTCAATGCGGATAATTTAACACGGGTGCTGGGTAAAGAGGGCTACAAGCCGATTTTGGTTATCTCTCTCGGTTATCCCGGAGAAAGGGTGGAGCTGGAGACCTCCGCGGATGATCTCCGCTATTACAGAGATGAAAACGGCGTCCACCATGTGCCAAAGCTTCCTCTTGAAAACCTGCTTATATGAAAACAATGCCAACAGTTGTTTACACCGCTGTTGGCATTGTTTTTTGTTGTATTGTAAACTATTGATTACATTCCTTTAAGCTTTGCCGCTTTCAGTATGGCTATTTGCGTTTTGGCATCTCTTATTTCTCCCGCCATTACCATCTCAACCAGTCTCTTAAGCTCAATATATTCAACCTCTATGAATTCGCCCTCGTCAGGCTTGGTTTCGCCAAAGCTTAACCCCTCCGCCATATACATCCATATCTTTTCGTCAATCAGCGCTGGGGTTGTATCAAGGCATCCAAGGAAGGTATAGCTTTCGGCAACTGCGCCCGTCTCCTCCTTCAGCTCTCGCTTAGCCGCCTCCAGAGGTATTTCGTCGGGGCTGTCCAGCTTTCCGGCGGGAATTTCAAGAAATACTCTGTTGTGGGCATATCTGAATTGCCTCTCCATAATAACTCTTCCGTCATCAAGAAGAGGGATTACGCATACGGCACCGTTATGCAGGCATATTTCTCTGTAAGACGTACTTCCGTCGGGCAGCTCCACCTTGTCCTTTACCAGGTGAAGCACCTTACCCTTGTAAATTTCCTCTCTTTCAAGCTGCCTTTCTTCAAGCCTCATTTTAGCCTCCGTTTTTTCTTTTATTGTAGCATTTTCCTCTCCGCTTGTCAATACTCTATATCAAGTCCAAAGGCTTGATTTATTCCTCTTGCAATTATCTCTGCCGCCGCTTTTGTAATCTCACCAATGGCGGTGGGGCAGACCAGCAGCCCCTCGTCGCTCCTTGGCGCGCGTACCTCATCACCGACAGAAACAAACACCCTCGAATTTATAACCGTCGGCACTCCGATTGCGATTACCGGAATACCGAGTGTGTATTCGTCGATCCTTCCGCGAAGGTTGCCTATTCCGGAGCCCGGATGAATACCTGTTGATGATATTTGTATCGTTGTTCCCAGCCTTTCTGCGGACCTTGCCGCCAGGGCGTCAATGGCTATTATCATATCGGGGTTGATCCTGTTTGCCACACCTCGCACCACCTCGCAGGCATCAATGCCGCTCCTTGCCTTCACATCGCACCTTATAACCGCAATCTCGGAGCATTCGAGCGAGAGGAACAGGCTCTCGTCGTCGTTTTTTATCTGAAGGGTAGGGCGAACAAGAGCGGCGCTTTCCGCTCCCACCGAGTCAGGGGTAAGCTCTGCGTTGCCAAGCCCCACCACCAATATTCTGTCGGGATATATTTCCTCGCTGTCACATATGCGACACAGCTCCTTGGCTACCTCCTCGGCGGTATCATCTCTTTCCTCGTAGTCCAGCCTGTCCATTCGTCCAAGGCAAAGCGAGTCGTATATTCCAATCGGCCTGCCAAGACTTCTCGCTCCCGCCTCGCTGGTTACTCTCACACGCTCCCACTGACCTACCGAGCAGCACTCGCGCCGATATTCTATCCCCTCGCTGTCGGGGCAGGCTCTCCGCCTTTCAAACGCCAGGTCGGTATAGTCCCCGTCGGTCCCTGTTTCCTTTATGTGGTACTTTGCTTCCATAACTGTCTCCTCCGTCGCACTTTGTTTTTCAAATTATTCCCATAAGAGGATTCTCTATTCATTGTCATCCATCGAACATAACATACAATTTTGCGCGCGTTTTTTTGTGCAAATAGGCAAAAATATTTATTCTTATTTTTTAGGGTTGCAAATGGGCATCTTTTATGTTAAAATATTATAGAGTAAAAATATATCCAGCCGTTTGGAGGAATTATGAAAAGAATTATTTCGTTGTTTTTGGCTGTTTTGATGCTTCTTCTTTCTCTCACCGCGCTCGCTTCCTGCAGCGCGCCCAAGGACGATGGAGCAGAGATTGATGTTTATCTTGGCAGCCAGGTATTTGACCTAGATCCCACCGATTACTATGTCGATTCCAATGCAGAGCAGGTTCTCTCTCTTATGTACGAGCCTCTCTTCAAAATAAATGCAAGTGGCAACCTCGAGTGCGCCGCTGCATCGGGATACAGAGTGGATAAGGAGGAAAGACAGATCTTCATCACCCTTCGCGAGTCCTACTGGTCCGATGATGTCCGCGTTGAAGCGGCAGATTTCATCTACGCTTGGACCGAGCGTCTGCTTGATCCCTCTACTCAGAATCCCGCAGCAGCCCTTCTCTATGATCTCGAGAATGCGGTTGCCGTAAAGAGTGGAAACGGTAGTATATATGAGATCGGTTGCGCCGCAACTGCATCTGACGAGATTACTCTTACATACCGCAAGGGCGCAGATTACGAGCAGCTTCTTCGCAACCTTGCATCTGTGGCAACCGCCCCTGCAAGACAGGATATCGTTTCCGCAACTCCCGGTTATTGGAGCAAGCTTGTAAACACAATGGTATTCAACGGTCCCTTCGAGCTGCAGAGCTTCGACAACCTTATCGGCAGCTTTACCATTGCGAGAAATGTAGGCTATCACCAGAATCCCGAGACCGTGGATTATGACAATATTGTAACTCCCGGTAAGCTTGAGGCAGTATTCGCTATCGATGGCGAAACCGTTGCTGTTTCCTACGCGGATATCGAGAACAAGACCACCTTTATTATGGCGGACGCTCCCCTTGCGGACAGAGCCGCAAACAAGGATGCTGCTACCGTTGCAGACTCCACCTCCGTCTACACCTATGTATTTAATACCACAAAGGCTCCCTTTGACAACGAAAATGTAAGACGCGCTCTCAGCCTCGCAATTGACAGAGCTGCAATTGTGAATGCAGTAACCTATGGCAAGGCGGCAGACGGCTTCCTTCCCGACTGTTGCGGCGGCTCCTCCGAGGCGCTCATCGGCGCGCAGGATCTTACCCTTGCCCAGGAGCTTATTGACTCAGCAACTCTTACTCCCGCGCAGAAGAGAATAACCCTTACCGTCAATGATGACGAGCAGAGCATAAAGATTGCGGAGCTTGTATCCGCGGCTTGGGGCGAGCTTGGCTTCACCGTTACCGTTGAGGCTATTGGCTCTGTTGTAACAGTTCTTGCCGACGAAACCGAGATTTACGATTCCGCAATCCAGGTCGCTGCAAAGAATGCGGCTGTCGGAAACAGAGATTTTGATGTCCTTGCGTTGGATTGGCAGCTTTACACCGACGATGCATTCGTTGGTCTTTCCGCCTTTGCATCCGCCTTCTCCGGCAATGGCTTTGACTTCGATAATCTCTCCAACAGGGTAAACATCAGTGGCTGGAACAGCGCGGACTACAATGCTCTTATAACCGCAGCCTTCAAGGCAGAGGGCGAGGAGCGCGCAAGACTTCTTGCCGAGGCGGAGAAGGAGCTTGTCGAGAGCGCACCCATCTGTCCTATCATCTTCAATCAGTCCTTCATTTATGTAAGCGGCGAGGTTTCGGGCGTTACCGTTGATGGCACAGGTCACTTCGTTTACACCAAGGCTCAGCAGAAGAATTATGAGCAGTATCTCGGAGATGATGAGTAATTTCTATCAATAATATAATATAAATGATAACCGTGAGAGTGCGCTTTCACGGTTATTGTTGCCTATCGAAAGGAAAAATATGAAAAAGCAAAAGCAGTTTACACTTAACACCACAACGGATATGAAGGTGTTTTTGCTCTTCCTTATTGACAATATAGCAGGACCCGTGGATCACACCACTCTTATCGAGATCGTTCGCAAGAACACAAACGAAATATCCTTTGACTACGATGAATGTCTTCGCCAGCTCGTTGAATCCGAGCATATCTGTGTTGATGAATTTGACGGTGAGCGCTATTACGGGATTTCCGACAAGGGAAGAATGGTAGCCTCCGAGCTTTATGACAATCTTGACCCCGAATTCCTCCAGCGTAGCCTTCGGCTTGCGGTGGGCTATATTAACCTTACCGACAGAGGGGCGAGGATCAACGCCTTTATCACCGAGACCGAAACTAAAAAATTCAAGGTGACACTCGAGGCCTTCGACCGCTTTGGCGAGGTTATGAGCATTTCTGTAACCGTAAATTCCCGCACCGAGGCGGAGGTAATCAAGACTCAGTATGAGTCCAAGCCGGACGGAGTGTACCGCGGTGTGCTGTTTGCAGTGACCGGAAGGCTGGGATTTATGTCGTAATAGAAAGAAAATTGTGCAAGGTGACGAAAAAGCAGGGGGCGTTTCTGTGTCTTTTGTAAGAATTTTTGATTTTTCGTTAACTTTTTTTGAATAACACCTTGACTTTTCTTTCTATTAAATATATAATATTATTTAATGAGAGGATAGTGTATGGATAATCGCGGACAGGAAGATATTAAGGCGTTGATTTTGGCTGCGCGCGAGGGCAGCAATTCTGCATTCAATACTCTTCTTGAAAGCTATACTCCTATGATTTTAGCAGCTATGAAGCGGCTTGGCATCGATGCGGATAGGTCAGAGGCATTCTCGGAGGGCTGTGTTGGACTGTACAAAGCGGTAAAGGCCTTCAATACAGAGCAGAGCAATGTGACCTTTGGGCTCTATGCGCGGATTTGTGTAGCAAGATGCCTTGCAGATTACATTCGCAGTCGCGACAGGAGAGGCTTTACTTTTGTCGACAAGGATGTAGAGCGATTAGCTGTTCCGGGTGGCATAGATGCCGCCGTGGAGGCGCGCGAGGAGAGAGAGGAGTTTCTCCGCGAGGCTCGCTCGTTGCTATCCGAATATGAATATCGCGTATTTTGCTTCTGCCTCAGGGGCTACAAGACCGCCGATATTGCCACAAGGCTTGGCAAGACGGCAAAGTCGGTGGACAATACCAAGGCGCGGATGATACGCAAGCTGCGTGATGGGCTAAGCTCCCATCAGGCGTGACAGCATAGTTTATATGCCCAAGTAGTTTAAGGGAGAACATTGGTTTACCAAGGCGTCGGTTGGAATCCGTCTAAGGGCAAAAAATATACCTACAAAGGAAGAGAAAGAAATGTACCAGGACGAGACATTGAAGTGTAAAGAATGTGGCAACGATTTCGTGTTCACCGCAGGTGAGCAGGAGTTCTATGCACAGAGAGGCTTCGAGAACAAGCCTCAGAGATGCAAGGAGTGCCGTGCTGCAAGAAAGAACGCGCAGAGAGGCGAGAGAGAGATGTTCGCCGCTGTTTGCGCAGAGTGCGGTAGCGAGTGCCAGGTTCCCTTCAAGCCCACCGAGGGCAAGCCTGTTTACTGCAGCGTTTGCTTCGCAGCAAAGAAGGAAGGCTGATCCTCCCACAAAAATCCACCCAGCTTTGGGTGGATTTTTTATTTTTTTGAAAAAGATATGTACAACAGGCTTTTTTTGTGCTATAATGATATTCGTATAGTTATAAGTATATCTAAAAATATTTTTGGAGATCATTATGGAAAATAAAAGAAAAGGGCGGGGAGGCCCTCGCCCCGCTTTCGATAAAGGCAGGGGGGCGGACAGACGCCACACAAATCCCCCACGCGAACTTGACGAATGCACCGTTTATGGAAGAAATGCGGTCAAGGAGCTTCTTAGCGGAAGCAGAGATGTAGAAAAGCTATTTATTCAGTCCGGCGAGCGCGAAGGCTCTATTAATCTTATTCTGGGCATTGCCGCCGAGCGCGGAATTCCCATTTTTGAATGCGATCGCTCCAAGCTTGACGAGCTTTCTGCCGGAGGGAAGCACCAGGGTGTTGTCGCCATTGCCGCCGAGCGCAATTACTCCACCGTCGAGCAGATAATCGACTATGCCCGCGAGAGGGGAGAAAAGCCGTTTGTCGTTGTGTGCGACGGTATCGAGGACCCTCACAATCTCGGCGCAATAATCCGTAGTGCCGAATGCGCAGGCGCTCACGGCGTCATCATTCCAAAAAGACGTGCCGTCGGTCTTACCACCACGGTCGCCAAGGC
The DNA here is from genome assembly GCA_017462445.1 of Clostridia bacterium. The sequence goes on along the minus strand of JAFTRB010000063.1, from coordinate 6,152 downwards.
TTCTGCAGGTGCTATCGAGCATATGAGAATAGCCAAGGTCACAAATCTCCCCACCGCAATTGATGAGCTGAAGGAGCATGGACTTTGGATTTATGGCGCAGATATGGACGGAGATGTTTATTACGGCACCGATCTTAGCGGCGCGGTTGCCATCGTTCTTGGCAGCGAGGGCTCAGGCATATCAAATCTCGTCCGTCAAAAATGTGATTTTATCCTCTCCATTCCTATGTATGGCAGAGTGAATTCCATGAATGTATCCTGTGCAGGCGCAGTCCTCTTCGCAGAGGTGGCAAAGCAAAAGCACAGTAATTAACCACCAAAAAGGAGGTAGTTATCTTGGATGACAATAACAATCTCGATTTAACGCTTACACCCGATGAGGATACACAGCCTCAGGCTACCGGCCTTACCTTCGAGGTTTCCGAGGAGGAGGGGGTTCTCATTATCAGGGATGAGGAGCCCATCGAGACTTCAACAGATGCCACCCCCGAGGAGGTGACAGAGGAGGGAGAGTTTACGCTCCCCGACAGCTTTGAGATAAGCGAAAAATATTCCAGCGAGACCTATGTTGAGGACCCGTTCCGAATTCGTACTACCTATGTTCCTCGCTTTACCGAGGTCAGTGAGACTTACAGAATGAAGAATGACCCCCGTCCGCTTCCCAGGAAGGAGCAGGAGCCTGCATCCGGGCTTTTGGAGGACACCTCCCTTGATCCCACCGCCGAGCTTGACCGTGATAGCGAGGCCGGAAAGGTCGTTGTAAGCTCCACTCCACAGCGCATAGGCGAGCCGATTGATGAAAGCTTGACTATGTTCAAGTTCTCTGTTAGCGATTTTGTTGCCGATGGCGAGTCTATTCCCGAGGCATCGAGAACACCCGTTCAGCCGGAGCCCCAAGAGGAGCCGGAGCCTATCAAAGAGGAGCCGGAGGAGGACTTCTTTGCGCCCGTTGATACAGATGTTCCGTTAGTAAGCCCCACACCAAGCGAACCCTACACTATGCCCGACCCACAGGGCGGGGAGTTTTCCCGAAGCGGCGTAACCGAGGAAGCATCAGTCGAATTGCCCGAGGGCGCTGATGATCCCACCGACAGGGCGGGAGAGTTTAATAACTATGGGCAGAGAGATGAAATAAAGGACCGTTTTTTGGACCGTCTTATGTCGGTTCGTGTTCGCCTTATCTCCTGCGTGCTTGTCCTTGCCGCTCTGGTAGCAGTGGAGGTTCTCGGCTTCCTTGGCATCAAGGCGACCTCCTTCTTCGGTATCGAGCGACTTCCATACGCTTCGCTGATTATCGATTTGCAGTTTGTCCTTTGTCTTGCTCTTTTGGCAATTCCCGAAATCGTCGGTGTGTTCCGTGGCTTCTTCAAGGGTAAAATTTTGCCCGAAATAAATATAATAATCTCTCTTGCCGTGGTCTTTGGATACAGCGCGGTTATCTATTACAGCGGAATAAGCAACTACATAACCGTCGGGCTTCTCTTTGCAATTCAGGTGCTTGTTGCCATCATTGCGGCCCTTTTCCGCACCCACGCCGAGTTCACAAGCTTTCGTGTTGCCTCGCGCAATACTGCCAAAAATGTCATAGATCTTAAGATGACTCGCGAGCTTCCTCGTGAGAATATCGCCCTCGATGGCGTGGTGGATGAGTACAAGTCGGTTACAGCCCGTATGTTCCCGACAGCCTTCGCCTCAGGATTTTTCAAGAATTCCTCTCGCGATGCCGAAAACACCGCAAATACCGCGATAAATCTCGGTGTATCCCTCGGTATAGCCATCGTCACAGCAGTGGTTTCATATTTCCTGGGTGACGGCTTGTCCACGGCTGCTCAGGCGTTTGCAATAGTGTTTATGCTTGCTGTGCCGGCATTCTCGACCCTCATACACAAGATTCCTCACAGGCACGCCCTGGCGGTAGCAGAGAGCGAGGATGGAACCTTCGTTGGCGAGCGCGCCCTGTACGATGCTGCCGGAATAGACGTCCTTACCTACCTCGATACCGAGATCTTCGGCGAGGAGGATGTCACTATACGCAATGTTCACCTTTATGGCAATGCGGGTAATATGACCAAGGCGATGAAGCAGATGTATGCAATTTTCTCCGTTGTTGGCGGTCCGCTTGACTTCGTATTTTCCCAGGCAATGGAGCAGCGAAGCAGCCAGGCGGTCGACATCGACATTGAGGATGACGGTATCAGCGGTATTCTCGATGGGCATCGCATCTCTGCCGGAACTCTGGAATATATGAAGCGCAAGGGGGTTAATATCCCTGCCGAGGATCTGAGGAGCGGTAGCTCTCTTCATGATTCAACAAAGCTTCTCTATGGGGCCGAGGATGGCGAGATTTATGTCCGCTTCTCCATTCGTTATTCCTTCAGTGAGGAGTTTACAATGATTCTCCCGTATTTGAAGGAGCAGAAAATCATTCCTCTCATCTATACAAGAGACCCCAATATCTCTCTTGAGCTTGTAAAGGTGCTTACCTTTGGTGAGGACAATATAAGAATAATGAAGAAGCATGTTCCTCTCGAGCGCGAGGAGCGCCTCTTCCGTCGCATCGACTCGGGGATTATCACCTATTCCGACAAGGATGATGTATTCAACATGCTTATCCTCGCTCGGAATTACACAGCCTTCCAGTCTGCGCAGGCAGTAACCGAGCTTATCTCCACAATGGTAGGCGCTTCGCTTGGCGTACTGATCGCCCTGGGAGAGATGTTCATAATTCCCGTATCCGCGCTTGCAATGTGGCAGGTCGTTTGGTGTCTGGTGCTTTATATCAGAAGCAAGCTCCGCTTTGGGATAGAAAAGAAAGAAAAAGGAAATCAGTAATGTCACAGCAAAAGAATATTTCATCGATACTTCGCTCGGTTTCTAAGCCGGGCAGGTATATCGGCGGTGAATATAATCAGGTTATTAAGAACAGGGAAGAGGTTAAATGTCGCTTCGCGTTCTGCTTCCCTGATACATATGAAATAGGTATGTCCAACCTTGGCGTCCGTATTCTCTACGATGTACTGAATAGGGATAAGGATATCTGGTGCGAGAGGGTATATGCGCCCTGGGAGGATATGAAGGCGAAGATGGAGGAATATTCCATTCCTCTTTCTGCTGTCGAGAGTGGTGACTCGCTTGATAGCTTCGACATTGTCGCATTCTCGCTCCAGTATGAGCTATGCTACACCACCGCCTTGCAGATGCTTCGTCTTGCGGGCTTTCCGATTTGGGCTAAGGATAGGGGAGAGGATACCCCGATAGTCATTGCCGGCGGTCCATGTGTCTTTAATGCCGAGCCTGTTGCCGAGTTCTTCGACCTTATAAATATCGGTGAGGGCGAGGAGGTCTTGCTTGAAATCTGCCATCTTTATAATAAGATGAGGGAGGATGGAAGCTACACTCGCTCCGCGTTTCTCCGTGAGGCATCTCATATTGAGGGCGTGTACATACCCTCGCTATACAGGGTAGAGTACAACGAGGACGGTACTCTTAAGGAGTACGAGCCGCTCTATCCCGATGTTCCAAGGAAAATAAAAAAGCGGATAATCGAGGACCTCGATACCGCGCCATATCCGGATAAGCTGATTATGCCGTATATCGAGACGGTTCACGATCGAATAGTTCTCGAGGTTTACCGTGGCTGTATTCGCGGCTGTCGCTTCTGTCAGGCGGGTATGGTATACCGTCCCGTGCGTGAAAAGTCGCCGGAAACTCTATGCCGCGCAGCAAGCTGCCTCTACGAAAATACCGGGTATGATGAGATTTCACTCATCTCCCTGTCAATCAGTGACTATTCACAGCTTCGTGAGCTTACCGACGGGCTTCTGTCCTGGACCGATTCTGCTCATGTCAGCCTGTCTTTGCCCTCGCTCCGTATTGACTCCTTTTCGGAGGAGCTTATGAAGAAGGTTTCCAGTGTTCGCACCGGAGGACTTACCTTTGCTCCCGAGGCTGGAACTCAGCGTCTTCGCGATGTAATCAACAAGAATGTTTGCGAGGAGGATCTGATGCGAGCGGTCGGTATAGCCTTCCGCGGTGGCAAAAGCAGTGTGAAGCTCTACTTTATGAACGGACTTCCAACCGAGACTCTCGAGGACATCGAGGGAATTGCAGACCTGGCAGGCAAGGTAATAAAGGAGTATTACCGTATGCCCAAGGAGCAGCGTCCCCGCGGTGTAAGCGTAACCATCAGCGTCTCCTGCTTTGTGCCAAAGCCGTTTACTCCATTCCAGTGGGAGAAGCAGGACTCCTTCGAGCAGCTTATAGCTAAGCAGGAGCATCTGCGTAGCTGTATTACCGACAGAAAGATCAGATACACTCACCACGATGCAAGGGTTTCCTTTATCGAGGCGGTCCTTGCCCGCGGAGACCGTCGACTTGCCCCTGCTATCGCTCTTGCGGTTGAGGAGGGCGCAATGTTTGATGCCTGGGATGAGTATTTCGACTATGACCGCTGGATTGATGTGTTCAGCCGCACAGGCGTAGATCCCGCCTTCTACACCACCCGTGGCTTTGCCACCGACGAGGTGCTTCCCTGGGATATCATTGACTGCGGTGTAACCAAGCAATTCCTCCTTCGTGAGAGGGAGAAGGCGTATGAGGGCAAGACGACACCCTCCTGCGCGGAGCATTGCAGCGGCTGTGGAGCAAATAAGCTTGGAGGTAAAAACAGATGGTGCAACTGACCCCCAATAAGCCTTATATAACAATGCGCTTGAAGTTTAAGAAGGTTGGTAGCCTTCAGTACATCTCTCATCTGGATTTGGTACGAACGATGAACAAGATTATCGTGCGAGCCAAGCTTCCGCTTTGGTACACCGAGGGCTTTAACCCCAAGCCTAAGATGGTGTTTGCCGCCCCCCTCTCCATCGGTACGGAGAGCAATTGCGAGTTTTTGGATATCCGTCTTATAGAGGATATCTCGCCGGAGGAGGTAATGGCAAGGCTCAATGCCAATATGACAAGCGAGATGCAGGTTCTTGATGCTTATTACACCGAGATACCCCAGACCGACCTGAAATGGTTCTCCTACGAGCTTCGCATCACCACCTTGGGCGCATCGGGCGAGCTTGCCGAGAGGTGTGAGCGCTTGCTCCTTGCCGATAGGGTAGAGGTTGAAAAGAAAAAGAAGTCCGGCGAGATGGCGTTGGTTGATATTCGACCGCTTATCCGCTCGGCCGAGGCTTGCCTTGAAGGCGAGGAAATTGTCATTCGCGCCGTCCTCTCCGCCGACCAGTCCGCCTTTCTCAACCCCGAGCTGGTCATAAAGGCTCTGAGCGCAAAGCTTGGCATACTTAGCTCCGGCAAGCTTACCGAGGAGTATTATTCTATAATGCGCCTTTCTGCACATCGTGAGGATATGACCGAGTTCAGATAATTACACTATCGCCATAATATTAAACCAGGAAAGCCGCTTTAGCTGTCCCAGCTCGGATAGCAGGCGGCTTTTTTCCATTTGTAGCTCCTCTGCCAGCCCTTTGTCAGCATAGCTCAGGCAGTCCACAAAGCCAACCTCTATGCGGAGAAGTCGCTCATCCTCCACGGTCAGCGACAGCAGCCACTCGTTTTTCATATACTTGTTATATAATTCCTTATAGCCCTCAGCACTCGTTACCTCGGCTAGCCCGCCTTCCAGGCTGCCAAGCAATATATTGATATAAATTGCATTGGTGATGATAATCGCGACCAGGAGCAGAATAACCCCGATTGAAATCAGTATATCCCTCATTTAATATTCTCCCTCCTTACAAGCTTAACCTCTCCGTCATCAAGCACCTCGAGGAGAAATATGTCCGAGAGCCGAGCATTCTCACGCGCAAGCTGTTTATTTAACCAACTCATGCTGTATCCAAGCTCGGTCAGAGCGTTCTCGTTCACCTCTCCGTCAATCACGATCGGGTGGGCGAGGGAAGCGCTTTTGTCGAATAGCGATATTTTTCCGTTCTGCTCCAGTATTCCGTATTCGATATCGGCTATATCGGCATAGCCCTGTATGCGCATTTCGGTTAAAAGCTCGTTTATTGATATCCTGTTTTCCAAAAGCACTCGCTGCCGAAGCCTTCCTTTATATATTATATAGACACTGTTGCCCTCAACCACTCGCTTAAGCATTGTGATTCGATTTTTAAGAGCGGCAATAGCTACCTCTGTTTCAG
>JAFTRB010000008.1 GCA_017462445.1 Clostridia bacterium | reverse complement strand
TCCTCTCTTAAACTCCAATTTGAATACAAAATGGCGATTAAATCCATAGATCTAACCGCCATGCTGTTCTGCGCTCTTTTTAAGCTCACAAATATTTTCGATTTTTTCTTAAAACCTATTGACTTTATTTAGCAGGTTTTTGCCTAGTGTAAGAAGAACATATTTTGTCCCAAGGGTAAGAAGTTCCGCAGCCGCCTTGATCGGGTCATTGATCTCACTGCCAAGCAGAACGCGCGCTTCATCCAAATTAGGCTTAATCATAAGGGGCGACAGTCTTATTATATCCTCTTTATTCAGGCTACGCGAGTCCAAAATCAGCTCGGCGCCTCTTTCCCTTGCTGAAAGAAGCATTTCAATTACCGACTCCTTATCTGTTCCTGCCGCTATCCTTCCCGAGAATACCAGAATTGTCGGACCGTTTATTTTGGAAAGAAGCATCTGCTTTACATTGAAAATATCGAGAGGTGACAATATCGGCCCCGCGGTTGCTATTACCGTATCTCCCTCCGTGGAGTGGATATTCAGGTTTTCCCTGACCGCCCCATCAACCAGGATGTACTCTACATTTAGCCCCTGCTTTAAAAGGCCGCTTGCAAACTCCGCCCCATTCTCACGACCGAGCGAAAGGAGGCAAGTGCTTTCGACACCGAGCGAGGACAATGCCCGACTGACATTTACTCCCTTGCCGCCAAGGTCACGGGCGGTTACTCTGCCGAGATGGTCGGAGCCGACGGAAAGGCTATCAAGCGAGATGTGAACATCTATCGCCGGATTTATTGTAAGTGTTATTATTCTTGTCTCATCAAGCTTTTTCATATTAACCGTTTGCAACCTCCGCTCATAAAATGCACTAGCTATGTACATAGTAGCATAGCAAAACGATTTTTTCAAGCCTGTTATGTTTTATTTTTGTGAATTTTGCACTTTAGGGATTGAAAAAAACAAAAAAATATTTATAATAATATAGTGGATATGTATTGCCACTATCGGGAGAGGAATGACTACTGCTCGGTTTATTGAGAAAATCCGTGATGAAAGAGGCGGATATATTTCGGTTGGACTATATGGCTTAGGCAAGGGAAACCTGGCTCTTATAGAGTCGCTTTCTGAAATTGAAGGCTGCTCGATTGTTGGCAGGACGGATTCGCCCGTCTGCTTAACAGCTCCGAGACTGCAGGTAATAACAGGCGAGGCTGCCGAAGAGATTGCGGAGGATGTGCTTATCGTATCCCCCTCCGTGAGGAGAGATCGCCCCTGTTTTTTGAGGGCGCAGGAGAAAGGCACGATCGTTACGGGCGAATGTGATATTTTTTTCTCTGAGGATATAGGCAAGCGCTTTGTAATCAGCGGCTCTGACGGGAAAAGCACAACCACCACTCTGGCATCAAGAATTCTTGCGGCCTGTCGGGAGGCGGTTTATCCGATTGGCAACATCGGTGTTCCCTATTCCACAGTTCCCTTAAGCGAGAGCGCCTGCTATGTATGCGAGCTTTCAAGCTTTAACCTTGAATACATAGAGCCCAAGAGCGAAAGAGCCCTGCTGACCAATATTACAGACAATCATCTCGACTGGCACAAATCTATCGACGGATACATTAAGGCAAAGCTCAGGATATATAAAAGCGCGCAAGAGGCGGTTGTACCGGAAGGCCTTGCAGAGCTTGCCTTGAAAAACGGAATTACCCCCAACACACTGTTTTCGGCAAACAGCAACTATAAGGAGCTGAGCCGGGCAGCGCGCGCTGAGCATTATGTGTACCGAGAGGCAGGGTGGCTCTCTGCCGACGGTGAAAGGGTCATACCGCTTGATGAAATTCCAGGACTTCCCTATGTAAAGGAAAACAGCGCCGCGGCATTAGCTCTCACCCTGGATTATGCCGACCTCGGCATAGCTCGCAAGACAATAAGCTCCTTCAGTGGGCTTGCTCATAGGTGCGATGTGTGCCACAGCGAGGGGGGAGTCAGCTACATAGATTCCTCAATTGACACATCGCCCGCCCGGGCTGCGGCAACGATTTCAGCCCTTGGAAAAGATGTGCTGTTAATATTGGGCGGCAGAGGTAAGAGCCTTTCCTTTGAGCCTTTAAGAGGACCGTTAAAGAGGTATGTAAAGCGACTTTCGCTTTATGGAGAGCTGGGAGCGGAGATCGCCTCTTGGATTGAAGGAGACGAAGAGCTTGCGGGCATACCGCACCGTCATTTTAACAGTCTTGAGCGAGCGGTGATACACCTGGCACAGCTTGCCAAGGCGGGCGACACCGTACTGCTCAGCCCAAGCGGCACAAGCTATGGAGAATTCTCGTGCTTCGAGGAAAGAGGTCGCGCTTTTGCGGATACGGTTGCAGCTTTTTTGAACAAGAAAAAATAAAATTGATTAAATACAGATAACCACAAAGGATGTAAAAAATGAAAAAGGCGTTAAGTTTACTTATTTGCATAGTGATGCTTGCCCTGTCGGCGTGTATGCTATTCTCGTGCGGCGGCTCTGAGGGGCAGGAGATCGAGGTACCCGAGGGAATGAAGCTGGTAAGAGGCGGCGAGGATGTCGGCTACTACTTTTTCGCTCCCACCGAATGGACGGTGGCAAGCGACGGAGATTTCAACACCGTCTATGTTTCCTCGATCAATAACACAAGCGTTACCTTTGTTGAGGCGCCTATGCCCGAGGGAACGATAGCCGAGTATTTTGAAAGCGAAAAGGATAAGATGCCCGCAGAGATAACTGTCACCACGAATGGGGAAAAATGCAATCTCGGCAACGCCGACTCGGCTTACAGATATATGTTCAATTACACATACCAGGAGGTCGAGGTCAGGACTATGCAGATCTTTGCCACCTACGGCGAGCGCTTCTACATCCTGACATATACATACATTCCCTTCTATGCGGTTGAGGGCGAGGATACCTATTATGCAACCTATCTTGAAAGGGTTGAGGCTATAATGGAAAGCCTGAAGTTTGTCGATAAGAAGGGCGACGGCGGTGAAAAGCCGGAATATGTCAAGGACAAGGATGGCTATATCCTTATTTCGGACAGGAAGCTTTGCGGCTTTGATATGTATGTTCCCGACGCATATACTCCAAATGCCTCCTCTGCCATTGTCAGCGCGACCAGGGCCGATGGCACGCATATTAATATAAGCAGGGTTACGATGAATCTCGGTCTTGAAAAATACTGGGAGCAGAGGGAGAAGGAGCTTAAGGAGCTTGCGGACACCGTAACCGACGGAGAAGGCAAGGAAAAAACAAGCTACACGCTTATCCATATGGACGATAAGGCGAGCGAGGTTAATAACACTCTTCGCTGCTCGATGGAATATACCTACATTTATCAAGGCAAGGCTATGCACATATATCAGGTGTATATCCGAACAAGCGGATATGACTATATGTTCACCTACTCTACAACCGAGGAGCTTTATGCAACTCATATTGACGAGGCAAAAAGGGTAGCCGCAAAGGTGGTCTTCTGATGAAGCAGATCTATCTTGACAATAGCGCCACCACAAGAATTCGCGAGGAGGCACTGGAGGAATACATTCGTGTGTCCAGAAGCTCCTTTGGTAATCCGTCCTCGCTCCATGAGATGGGGCTTGGGGCAGAGAAAATTATCGAGTCTGCCGAAAGCGCCATTCTCGAAAGCATTTGCGGTAATGATTGTAAACTAATATTTACATCATCAGGCACAGAGGCAAACAACCTGGCTATACTTGGAAGAGCCTTTTCAAAGGAAAGATTTCGACACGGGTCGAAGATAATCAGCACAGATGGCGAGCACGCATCGGTAAAGGAGCCTCTTGAAAGGCTCAGAGGTATGGGATACAAAATTGCTTACATACCGACAAGGGGCGG
>JAFTRB010000062.1 GCA_017462445.1 Clostridia bacterium | reverse complement strand
TCATATATTGGCTCTGTTAGGAGCATATGGATTTTAGCTGAAAAAAAGCAGAAATATCTGTGGATCATTAACTTGTCTGGTGCTCTATTAAATGTTATACTAAATTTGATAATGATCCCAATTTGGAATATTTATGGGGCTGCAATTGCTTCATTAGTTACTCAATTGTTTACTAACTTCGTAATAGGATTAATCATAAAACCTATTCGGCGTAACAATTTGTTGATGCTTAAGGGGTTAAACATAAGATTAATATTAGATTATTTGAAAAGCAACAAAAGTGGTTAGAAAAAGATTTTCAAAAGAGGAATAAAAATGTCACTTTTCACAGGAAAAACATTAATGATAACCGGAGGTACCGGTTCGTTTGGTAATGCGGTTCTGAACAGATTTTTGCAGACCGATATTGGCGAGATTCGCGTGTTCTCGCGCGATGAGAAGAAGCAGGACGATATGCGCCACGAGTTCCAGGTCAGGATGCCCGAGGTTGCCGAGAAGATCAAGTTCTATATCGGCGATGTGCGCGATTTGGCATCTGTTAAGAATGCTATGCACGGCGTTGATTACATATTCCACGCGGCTGCTCTTAAGCAGGTTCCCTCCTGCGAGTTCTTCCCGCTTGAGGCAGTAAAGACTAATGTAATCGGCACGGACAATGTGCTTACCGCGGCTATTGAGGAGGGGGTTAAGACTGTAATTTGTCTCTCCACCGACAAGGCTGCATATCCCGTAAATGCTATGGGAACCTCCAAGGCTATGATGGAGAAGGTTATTGTTGCCAAGTCCAGGACGGTATCTCCCGAGAGGACCAAGATTTGCTGCACCCGTTATGGCAATGTTATGTGCTCTCGCGGCTCGGTTATTCCTCTTTGGATTGACCAGATTAAGAACGGAAACCCCATCACCATCACAGATCCCACGATGACTCGCTTTATTATGTCGCTTGACGAGGCGGTTGACCTTGTTCTCTTCGCCTTTGAGAATGGCACAAGCGGAGATATCCTTGTACAGAAGGCTCCCGCCTGCACCATCCAGACACAGGCAGAGGCTGTATGCGAGCTCTTTGGCGGTGACAAGAGCAAGATAAAGGTTATCGGCATTCGCCACGGCGAGAAGATGTACGAGACTCTTCTTACAAACGAGGAGTGCGCCGGCGCTATCGATATGGGCAACTTCTATCGCGTTCCCTGCGACAAGCGCGGACTTAATTATGACAAGTATTTCAGAGAGGGAGACACCGAGCGCAACCCTCTCACCGAGTTCAACTCCCACAATACCGAGCTTCTTACCGTTGAGCAGGTCAAGGCAAAGCTGCTTGAGCTTGCTTACATCCGTGAAGAGCTTGATAAGATGGGGATAAAGTATTAATATCCCCACGGAAAGGGAAGAGTAATGAATATACTTATCACGGGAGCCTGTGGCTTTGTCGGCAAGAACCTGGTCGCGGCTCTTGAGAACATAAGAGACGGCAAGGACAGAACCCATCCCGGGCTTACTGTGGACAGGCTCTATCTGTACGATATTGACACCGACATCTCGGTGCTTGAGGAGGGCTGCCAAGAGGCGGACTTCGTCTTTAATCTTGCGGGAGTCAACCGCCCGAAGAACCCCGAGGAGTTCCTTGAGGGCAACTACGGCTTTGCCTCCACATTGCTTGAGACATTGAAGAAATACGGCAACCGCTGCCCTGTGATGCTGGCTAGCTCTATACAGGCAACGCTTGTGGGCAGGTATGACAGCGACTATGGCAGGAGCAAGAAGGCGGGCGAGGAGCTATTCTTTAGCTATGCCGAGCAGACCGGCTCGAGGGTGCTTGTCTATCGCTTCCCAAACCTCTTCGGCAAGTGGTGCAGGCCCAATTACAATAGTGCGGTGGCAACCTTCTGCAACAACATAGCAAACGGTCTGCCTATACAGGTGAATGATAGGGCAGCAAGGCTAGAGCTGCTTTATATCGATGACCTTGTTGACGAGATGCTGCTTGCGCTTTCCGGCAAGGAGCACCGCTGTGAGTTCGATGGAATTGATACTGTGCTTAATGACGATGGCAGATATTGCGCCGCACCCGTGTCGCATAAAGTGACGCTTGGTGAGATTGTCGACCTGCTTTATTCCTTTGCCGAGCAGCCTGCAAGCCTCGTTATGCCTGAGATACCTTCGGGTAGCTTTGCAAAGAAGCTATATTCTACATATCTTTCCTATCTTCCGCCCGAGAAGGTCGCCTTTGACCTGAAGATGAACTGCGATGCTCGCGGTAGCTTTACCGAGCTTCTGAAGACCGAAAAATGCGGACAGTTCTCGGTCAACATCTCGCTCCCCGGGATTACAAAGGGCCAGCATTGGCATAATACCAAGTGGGAGTTCTTCATCGTTGTTGCGGGCCACGGGCTTATTCAGCAGCGAAAGGTCGGCACCGACGAGGTCTTGAACTTCGAGGTTTCAGGCGAGCGCATTCAGGCGGTGCATATGCTCCCCGGCTACACACACAATATCATAAATCTCTCCGATAGTGAGAATCTGGTGACGCTGATGTGGGCGAACGAGCAGTTCGAGCCCTCCCACCCTGACACCTTCTTCCTGCCGGTGGAGTAATCTATAAACAATCGAGGTCAATATGGAAATCAAACTTGATTACAGTGATGTAAAATTTAAGGATAACGGCAAATTAAAGCTGCTTATCATCGTTGGCACACGCCCCGAGATAATCAGGCTTGCCGCCGTCATAAACAAGTGCAGACAGTATTTTGACTGCATTCTCGCCCACACCGGGCAGAACTACGACTACAACCTCAACGGCGTATTCTTCAAGGACCTCTCTCTTGATGCGCCCGAGGTTTATATGGATGCTGTTGGCGATGATCTCGGCGCAACGGTTGGTAACATCATCAACTGCTCCTACAAGCTGATGGTTGCCTGCAAGCCCGATGCGCTTTTGATCCTTGGCGACACCAACTCCTGCCTCTCCGCCATCGCGGCAAAGAGACTCCATATTCCCATCTTCCATATGGAGGCAGGCAACAGATGCAAGGACGAGTGCCTCCCCGAGGAGACAAACAGAAGAATCGTTGACATCATCTCCGATGTCAACCTCGCCTACTCCGAGCATGCAAGAAGATATCTTGCCGAGTGCGGTCTGCCCAAGGAGCGCACCTATGTGACGGGCTCGCCTATGGCGGAGGTTCTGCACGCCAACCTCGACTCTATAAAGGCGTCGGATATTTTAACATGCCTAGGCCTTGAGCCTAAAAAATACATTCTTCTCTCTGCTCACAGGGAGGAGAACATCGACACCGAGAAGAACTTCCTCTCGCTCTTCAATGCCATTAACAGGATTGCCGAGAAGTATAATATGCCGATCCTTTATTCCTGCCACCCCAGAAGCAGAAACAGGCTTGAAAAGAGCGGATTTGCTCTTGATAGCAGGGTAATTCGCCACGAGCCTCTCGGCTTCCACGATTACAACAATCTGCAGATGAACGCCTTTGCGGTTATCTCGGATAGCGGCACGCTCCCCGAGGAAAGCTCCTTCTTCACCTCCATCGGCAACCCCTTCCCGGCGGTTTGCATCCGTACCTCCACCGAGCGCCCGGAGGCGCTTGACAAGGCTTGCTTTATCCTTGCGGGCATAGATGAAAACGGTCTTTTACAGGCGGTTGAGACCGCGGTGTCCATGAATGAAAATCTTGACACGGGTATCCCTGTTCCTGATTATGTGGAGGAAAATGTGTCAACTAAGGTTGTCAAAATCATTCAATCTTATGTTGGCGTAGTCAATAAAATGGTTTGGAGAAAGTTTTGATGCGTTGTATAGAGGTATATAAGGAGATTTACGGTAGAGAGCCGGATGGAATTGCCTTTTGTCCTTACAGAATTTGTCCGATAGGTGCGCACAGCGACCACCAGCACGGAAAAATTACCGGTCTTGCCATTGATAAGGGTATTCACATTGCCTACCGCCCAAAGAAGAACGGTGTCATTGAGCTTTCAAGCCTTCAGTTTGATAAGCGCGCCCAGTTCCATGTAAGCGGCGTTCCCAAGGAAAAGGAAAATGATTGGGCGGATTATTTAAGAGGCGCAACTATTGCGCTGGGAAAGAGATATCCCCTGCAAACAGGTCTTTCCGGTGTTATTGAGGGAAGCCTTCCCATAGGTGGGCTTTCGTCCTCTGCGGCTGTAATTATTGCCTTCCTTGGCGCTCTTGCTACCGTTAATGGGCTCACTCTTAGCGATAGCGAGCTTATTCACACAGCGCTGGATGCCGAGAACAAGTATGTCGGCGTCAGCTGTGGAAAGCTTGATCAATCCTGCGAGGTATATTCTAAGAAGAACCATCTTCTTTACCTTGATACTCTTGATGATTCCTATGAGCTTATCCCTACTCATCCTGCTATGCCTGATTACAAAATTGCAATATTCTTCTCCGGCATCGAGCG
>JAFTRB010000061.1 GCA_017462445.1 Clostridia bacterium | reverse complement strand
GCCTGTTGGTCGTAAACGTCGCTTTCTGCTCTAAATCAAGCTAGCCCCGAAAGGCGCTTCGCACTAAGAATACAGATTTTTGCATTTAACCTTCGCTTTTTATCCCGTTTTATCGGTATTCTTAATGACTCAGCCCCTTATTGTATCAGGGCATCACAGTGCCTGAAGCTTTGGCCTATGGCAAATTTTCGCTATTGCCGTTCATTGCCGTTCATTGCCGTTCTTATATAGTGTAGGTGCTGTATACCAGGTTTCCTCTATACAGAAGCTTGGCATACTCGGTGGCGTTTTCGCTATCGTTTGCCTTGAAGGTGACTGTTTCGCCCGTGTCGGTGACGGTGTCTGTTTCGCTATCGTAGCTGTAAACCTTGAAGGTCACATCCTCGGTGAAGAACACCTTCTCGATAAAGCCGTAATCGCGCGTGCCCTCGTCTTCTGCGACGCCCATGGACCAGAGAGCATTTTCACCAATGTATTTTATTCCGGAGCCGAAGGTTATGCTACTCGCCTTGGTGAGAACGAATGCCGAGCTGCCCAGGCTTTCAAGAGAGTCGGGAAGTACAACATTGACACGATAAAGCTCGTAGGTATATGCGAAGGCATACTCGCCGATGCTCTTGCATACGCTTTCATCCTCAAAGATAATTTTGTTTACCTGGGAGCTTTTGAAGAGGTGGCTTGGGATGTGGGTTACTTTATTGCCTATGGTAAGCTTGAAGCCCTTTGCAGTCTCGCTCGTGCGGAATGCGCCCTGGCTTACCTCGGGGGCATCGAGAGCATTTATGGCATTGAATACCACCTCGGTAAGTCCTGTGCAATCTTCAAAGGAGTAATCGTCTATCAGATAAGTAGCTTCTCCGATAATCAGCTTGGTTATTCCGGTGCAGCCCGAGAAGCACTCGGGGCCAATAACTCCAACATCTGACAGGTCAAGCTCGCCTGTGATGCCGACCGCGCCCTTGAAGGCGGAATCCGGAATATTCGGGATGTTGATGCCGCTTAAGATGATATTTCCCTTGAATTCTGCGAAGGAATATTCGCCAAGCTCCTCAACCTTGGTAAGGTTTATGGTGGAGGCAGTGATTACATTATAGAAGGCATAGTCGCCTATTTCGAAACTAAAGCGGGGGAGAGACAGAGATGTTATTTTTGCCGAGCCGAAGGCATAGTCGCCAATTCTTTCCAGATATATATTCTCGTCAGCGAATCCGACAGAGCCGATAGTAACAGTGTGGAAGATGTGGGCGGGGATAGCTTTGACATCTGCGCCAAAGACCACGCTGCCAACATTCGCGAAGGCGGGCCTTATGCTTCCGTCATAGAGTGGGATGTCTCTGCAAGCTTCTGCCAGATATTCAAGCTCATTAACCTTATAGAATGCGCTTGCGCCAAGGCTTTCAAGCCCTCTTGGAAGAATAAGCTTGTCGATGCCGGTGGTGGTATAGCCGAAGGCGCGGCTGCCTATTGCTTTGACGCAGGATAGGTCAAGCACGCCGCGGATGTCGGAGATAAACGCATTGTCGCCTATTACCACATCCGACGCGCCGCTTTCAAACTCCAGAAAGGCAATTCCGCCCGCCTCAAAGTCCGAGGGGATCGTTTTTACATTGCTTCCAATAACCAGCTTGAGTGTTTCGCCGGAGGACCACAGCGCGCGGTCAAGCACCTCGCTGCCCTCGTGGCGGTAGTATACGGTTTCAAGGCTGTCGCAGTTGGCAAAGAGATATTGCTCAAAGCGGCCGCGGTTCTTCAGTATTGTTACCTCGCTTAGGGCGGAGCATTCGCCGAAGGCCTCGCTCTCAACAAGGTCTATGTGTCCGTCAAGGGTGAGCGCTGTTATTCCGGTGCCATAGAAGGCTCTTTGACCTACGGTTGCCACTCTTTCAAGAGTGAGAGATATAGGCAGGGAAGCTTGATAGAAGGCGTATCTGCCGACGGTGAGGCTGTTGCATTCCTCGTCTATTACTATATCGGCAACCTTGGAGTTGGAAAAGAAGCTTGCGGGGATGCGCTCGACATTTTTGCTGATATAGAGGGTTATATCCTGCGCG
Organism: Clostridia bacterium; assembly: GCA_017462445.1. The sequence continues at coordinate 13,539 of JAFTRB010000061.1, read as the reverse complement.
TCATCTTCATAGCAGCTGAACACCGAGTTGGGGTATTCAATGTCATTTGCCAATATTGCGTTATAGTTAATTCTTTCAAGCGAGGAGCAATGGGAGAAGGCACCGACACCGATATTGGTTACATTCTCGGGTATTGTCAGCTCGGTGATGCCTGTTGCGGCGAAGCAATAGTCGCCGAGGGTGACACCCGTGTTAAGTTTTACCTCTGTAAGGGAGGCACAGCCGTAGAATGCCTGCTCGCCTATGGAGGTGACATTTTCAAGATTGATTTTTTCAAGGGTGGTATCGGTATAGAAGGCATTGTCTTTAATTTCGGTGATGCTCTCGGGGAGGATTATCTCCTTTACGGGCACACCGGAGAACGCATGCGACCCGATTGCCTTAACGGGCAAGCCCTTGTATTCGGAGGGGAGCGCTACAATATCAAGCTTTTCGCGGAACAGAGTAAGAATGTAGTAGTCTCCGCCCTCGGAGAGGGTATATTTGTTAAGCTCGTCGCCGCAGCCGTATACGCAGAGATTGTCCTCGTAGCTATGCTCGAGCCGCGAGCCTGACGAGAAGGTTGCGTCCGGTGAGATCGCATCGCAGTTTTCACAGGTATAGAAATATCGCTTGGCGTCCTGGCAGGATGCCTCCTTTGCCAGATGCTCCTCGTCCTCCACCATTCTTGAAAAGGAGTGAGGATTAGGAGCGGTTTCGTAGGTCTCGGTGCCGGGCTTGCCACAGGTGCAGACATAGTAATATTTGCCTCCGCTGGTGCAGGTGGGGGCAATGATCTCAGCTCCCGGAGCGTAGGTCAGCTTCTCGGTGTATTGGTGTATGTGGCCACCGTCACCGTTATTGCCCTCGCCGCCCGGGGTGTCGTTTCCGCCGCAGCTAACAAGTGCGAGCGCAAGAACAAATAGGATAAATAGGCTAAATAGCTTTTTCATAATTGGTTTCTCTCTTTCTTATTGAGTGGTTGCGCCAAAGGCAGAGGCTAGGTTTTGCTCTCAAGGTAGGAGAGCATATTCTCCATTACCTCTTCTGCCAATTGTGTAAAATTAAAGCGAGATACAAAGGCAATCGCCTCATCGATCTTCTCCCTCGGTATCTCGTAAAGGAGGAAGGTGTTCTCCAGAAATGCGTTCACCTTTCTGTCCATCGTGAAGTAGATGCCGCAGGGGCGTGTCATATAATTGCGCATTATTCCCGCCGAGGCAAGCTCCTTTTCATAGAACTCGCCCTTGGTGAATTCGGGGTATTGCTCCTTGAATATCTCCGCGAGCTTCACTGTGATCTTGTTATAGATTATGTCCGAGGATGCCGCCTGTGAATAGGAGAGGGAATATAGCTCTCTTATATGTTCGCTGGACTCCGCCATATATAGCTGTAGGGTGGTCTCTGTCGCATAGAAGAGTATCTTGTCCTCGGTCACTCCCTCCAGCAGCCTTTCGGTGAATTCAAACTGTCCGTCAAGCACGAAGCCCACAAGCTCGGAGAGTATGCCTTCCTTGCTCCCGAAGGCGAAGGTCATAGAGCCATAAGCAACTCCTGCCAAATCGGCGATTTCCCGCAGTGAGCTTGCCGTGTAGCCCTTTTCTAAAAAGAGTCTTGCCGCCGCGTGTAATACCTTTGTCTTTACCGCATCCTGTCTTTGATGCCTTGGTGATATTGCCATTGCCGTCTCGCTTTCTGTAATATTAAACTAGACCGTGATTTAGTTTGCTTTATTTTAACATATTTGGGTAAGATTTTCAATAGTTTTTTAAATAATTCTAAAAAAATTAATAAATCGCAATGAGAGCCATTTTTGCCCTGCACTGTCCGTCCGATTAATATGCGCGTCATTTACGGTATCTTTATTGATAAAATAATAAGGGACTATTTCTTTATTTTAGGCATAACAGTAAACAAAAAGGCGAGGCACATATTATACTGTACCTCGCCCATGTTTTTCATAAGGATTTTAAAATAAGAGTTGAAAATCTACGATTTTCTCAATTGCTACATTAAGCTTTGTTTACCTTCCGACATTTTATTCTAAGCAAGTGCTTTTTTCTTTGTCCAAACCGCAATCTTTTCGATTATATAGGCAATAAAAGACATAATCAAAATTGCGATAACAGTACTCCAAATAACCGTGCCGTATCCAAAAATAAAAATAATTAACATTAAATCCATTATAACCTGAAACAGCTGATTACTCTTAGAGGCGTTCTTAAACGCTATAACGAGATCTTCTGCGGAACGAACGGAAGCGTCTTTCGACAGTTCATTTTTGCAGTATTCTTCAAAGTTAATTAGATTTCTAAGCTTTTCAACCGACGCTTTTATCGAAGAAATGATTAATGATATAACGGCTATAGTTATTGCAACTTTGAAAATCAAATAAAGCCAATCTAAATATATGTATGCAGATGTGCTTGAAAAAGCAGTAATCGATATAACCGACTCTATAACAAAAATCAACATCGATATACTCTTTTCTTTATAGATGGTTTCTCCGCTTATCGTTTCGGAATAGGTTTTTGTGAATAACGGCAGTAAAAGAATACATAGTGCCGCTATTACAGAAAGAACAGCGCCCACAGCACTCAAAACGGTTGATGTTTTTAGTTTTTCTTTCTTGTCAAGGCGTGTGTCAGTTTGTGATTCGGTATTTTTAGCCTGCTCGTCAGAATTACCGTTTGTTCTTTGGGATATAGCAGACTGGTCCTGTACATTTGCCATAATGCCGTCTTTATCAAGCTCAACCACTATCGATTTTGCTTCATCTTCGGTTAAATCCGAGAAAAGAGGAAGAGGCATTTTTTCTGCCAATTTTTTCGACATGCTTAAATTAAGTCCCGTCTTTTTGCGTATTAAGTCAATCAATGGAAACAGCCCGTTTTTGGAACCTGTTATTACAACGCAATATATATTGCCTTTTTGTGATCCAACATCTTCGCTTGAAGCTTGAAAACTTATTTCTTGTTCGTTTTCGGTTGTTTCGCGTTTGGCCTCTGTTCCGCAATAAGGACAAAAAGCCATTTCTTCATTCATTTCTTTCTCACAGTTCCTACATTTCATAATAATATCTCCTAATATCGTTTATAGATTATTCAGTTACAATACTGATTTTTAATGTAAGATTACGCGAATAATATACGGGGTAAGCCCAAGAACCATTTTGCTTTCGTGTATTCCATACCGTTATATAAAGATTTCCATCAGCAAAATCCGAGGCATTAACTTCTACGGCACCTGTAAATGTTTCAAATTCATTAACAGGAGGGGTATGAGTAAAAATAGTATAGCGCTCTGCGTCCGAACTTTCATATCCCTTAATATACATACCGATTGGAGAAGCTGACCAACCGTTTCCAATTTTCAAATCTATGGTGTACTCTATCTTTATTTTTTCGTTAGTGTTTGATTTAAGAGCTGATTTCAGATCATCATTTAACTCTATAGTGGCGCTTCTTTGCCCGCTGATTCCTCCGTCTTGTGGTTCATCACCAAAAACAGATAGCTCTTGTATTAAAGTAGATATATCACGCCAACGGGCATATAAGGTTGTGGGGAATGATTTTTCCCAATCAAGCAATGATTTTCCTTCTCCGTCGATAAATTTTGTTCCGCCTTCTTGCGCATCGAAATATCCTTCAAGATAATATCCATTTTTTGCTGTGATACTTATAGCGGTCTTTTCGCCATATTTTGCAACATATTGCGTGGAGTTTTCTCCGTCATAAAGTGTGAGAGTTGATTGAGTAAATCCTTCGCCGCCATTATCCTTTTTGACAAAAATACTACAGCCTGTCATAAATGATAAGAAGAGGCAAAGTGTTAGAATTAAAACGACAGATCTAATATGTTTTTTCATAGTCAATCTCCAATTCTGGTTTCTGTGGTTGTTGTTTCTTTTACGATGTTGCCGCACACAGCGCACCTGAAGTCGGTTGTCGTGCGTTTCCTTTCAAATATCCCATCATAGACGGTAGTTTTGGGAACATATTGCGTTGTGGTTATTTCCACATCCATAACCTCCGGTGCTACACTCGTTTGCTCGGATATTCGTCCTGTCGATTTTTGCTCGTAGTAATAACCGCCTTCGGTGTGGAATTTATGCTCTCTTCCCAAGTCATCTGTTCTCACGGCTGTAACCTTATAGGTATTTATCAATCCGCACCAACTGCAGCGCCGTGTAAACATTCTTAAATACCACATCAAAACAGGGGGAACGGCAAGTTCAAAAAATAGAGTAGCGATATTAAAGAATGAATAGGTCATATTGGTTGCATTCATAAATACAATCATACCGATAAACGCAATGGGGCAAGCAATAGATACAACGGTTGTAAAACGGTACAGTCCAATACCGCGATATATTTTCCGGCCGCACAGGGCGCTCAGAATAACGGCAAATACAAGCATTCCCGCGGCATAAGCGATAAGCATTAAGCCTATGCTTAAAAATGTATTCAGAAATCCATCAACGGAATCTGTCACAATTAAAAACATAGAGAGCATATCCAATAAGACTATTCCTGTAACGGACAGAATTATGTATGATAATAAAATACGAACAGGGAAGGGAAACTTCTTATAGGTTGGTTCTTGTGATTTCATTGTCGATTCTCCTAGATAGATGAGTTTTTTGATACACCATTGTACATCTAATAGCGTAATAGATGTACATTTTGCATCGTTATTGTCACATATCAAAGCAAAAAAGAATTATACCAAGGGGTTTGACGGTAAAATAATTATGAAAAACTTGATTTTTTATCCATAATATGATACAATTGTTCTATAATAATTCATCTATTACGCTATTAGATGTGCATTTCTGCCTTTGAAAGCGGTTAGTTTTCAGAACAAAAAAGGCTCTGATGGGCGTGTTCTCCGTTATGGATTACACACTGTCAGAGCCTTTTTATTCGGTTTTTTCCTTAATTAAATGCTTAAATTAAATGCTTATTTTTCTCTCTGCATTCTGCGCAGGTCCTCGAGCATTCGGTCGCGGTCCATTTCTCTTATGCGGCGGAAGCCGGCAAGAGTCTTTGCCCAGGCGCGGTCGGGTGCCTCTGCGCGGTAGGAGTTGGGATCGCCGCACATATAGCTCCAGGCGAAGATGTTGCGCGCGCCGCCATCGTAGGCTGCCTCAATAGATGCGACGATCTCCTCCTCGGTGCCAACGCTGTGGCGGTATGCCTGAATCCAGATATTGTGGTCCTTGCCGTGCGCGTTTGCAATATCGACGCAGGTCTTGGTTGAGCGGTATACATAGTCATAGGTGTACTCGATGCCCCTGCCGTTGACATAGGGGTCAGTGCCCACATTATCGATATGCTTCATAGAGCAGATAGAGTCGATATCCATAGCAAGCATTTTCTCCTGCTCGGTCTGCTGTTTGAGTCCTGCAAGCTGGTAGGGCATAAAGCAAACAACTCTCTTAAGCCCCAGGGAGTGAGCATACTCCGAAATAAACTCGTGGAACTCGATTATTGTATCGTTGCGGAACTTGGCAACATCCTTGTCCATAACCATAGGCATCTTCTTGCCGAAGCGCTCCTCGAAGAGCTTTCTGCAGGTGGGGCAGGTACAGCAGGAGTAGTAGTCCTCGCTGCCCTCGATCTTGTCCTGGGGGATAAAGGGCTCGTCCCAGAATATGGTCTTGCCGCCAATCTCCACAACCTTATGCAGCCAATCCTTTACAAACTGGCGGTAGGACGGAGCATTCAAGCAAACCTGATAGGGGTGCATAATACCGTCACCGTAGTAGGTGTGTGCCTCGGGGTGGTAGGCGAGGAAATGGGACTTGTCTCCGGGAGCGCCGCCAAGGCCCCAGTTGTCTACCCAAACCTCCATGCCAAAGTCCTCGGTCATCTTGAACATATCACGCATGACTGTGGCGTGTCTTTCCCAGTCGTTATGCGAGAACATATGCACAACGATATCGAACTCGGCGCGAGCAATGTCACGCAGATCCTCGTAGGCATGGGTTAAAAAGCGGTTGCCGTGGTATGCTATACCTGTTTTGAGTGGTTGCATAGTGTACCTCCATAGTTTTTGTTTCTAACGCTATTTTAACATATGTAAAATAAAAAATCAATAGTCTATTTCGGAGATTTCAAATTACGCATTCTACATTATTGACAGGCGCTATTATTTCAATTTCTGCTATTGATTTAAGGGGCTCTTTGTGCTATACTAAAGAAAAATCCAATCGAGGTGGATATGAAGAAAATAGATCTTTGCGGAGAGTGGCTGCTATACGGCGGTGAGTATAACGGTATACCGGCTTCCGTGCCTGGTTGTGTTCACACGGCTCTCAGGGCGGGCGGATATATTCCCGATATGTTTTATAGAGACAACAATCTTTCTCTTCAGTGGATAGGCGAGAGCGATTGGGAGTATAGAAGGAGCTTTTTCTGTGACAGAACAGAGGGAGCATCGCTTCTTTTCATGGGGCTTGACACCTATGCGGATATCCTTCTCAACGGTGTGCTGATTGGCTCGGCCGACGATATGTTTATTCCTTACCGCTTTGATGTGGAGGGGGTGTTACGCAGAGGCGAAAACCTTCTCTCTGTGCGCTTCAGGTCTCCCATTCGGGAGGTAGAGAGCTGTCCCGAAAGAAGGGGCGCATTTACCACCGAGAGGATAAATACACGGCGTATTCAGTGTACATACAGCTGGGATTGGGTAGACCGCTTTGTGACTATGGGCATACACCGTCCTGTGCTGCTCGAATATGATAACGGCATAGATATAGAGGATGTGTACATTTATACGGAGAGCGTTGACGCCTTCTCTGCTACGATGCATCTTACTCTTGATTTTAAGAATTATAAGCCCGGAGCTGTCGCCGAGGTAAGAATTATCGATCCCGATGGCAATGAGGTGGGCAGAACAGAGCTTTATGCGGATAGGCACAGATATGTTCGCAGAATTGATATAAGGCAGCCACAGCTCTGGTATCCTAATGGCTACGGTGCGCAGCCCCTTTATACCCTTACGGTCAGGGTTGGCGAGAATGAGAAAAATGTAAGCTTTGGTATACGCACAGTAAAGCTGCTGCAGCTTGTCGATGAGGTGGGGAGCGAGTATCATAATATTGCCGAAAAAATGCAGAAAACTCCGCACGGGGCTATGTTTAGCCATAATGAGCGGCATTCCGGCTTTCAGGTTTTGGTAAATGGCGAGCCCATTCTTTGCAGGGGAGGAAACTGGGTCCCCTGCGAGCCGTTCCCATCCGACGAGAGCGATGAAAAAATAGCGAGCCTGGTTATGATGGCTCGCGATATGGGAGCCAACTTCCTTCGCGTGTGGGGCGGCGGCGTTTTTGAGAAGGAGTCCTTCTATTCCGCCTGCGACAGAGCGGGAATTCTTGTGGCTCAGGATTTCCTGATGGCGTGCGGCACCTATCCCGAGAAGGAGGAGTGGTTTATCGACAGGCTTCGTCTTGAGGCTGAATATGCGACGAGGGCGCTACGCAACCACGCCTGCCTTGCCTGGTGGCACGGAGATAACGAGAATGCCACGGAGGGAAGCGACACTATGGCGGACTATATCGGCAGGGACAGCGCGCTTTCGGGTATTGCGGATATCATATATGAAAATGACCCGTCGAGAGTCTTCCTGCCATCAAGCCCCTATGGCGGCAACACCTACGGCTCGGTGACGGTGGGGACTACCCACACCACAAACTTCTTAGGGCAGATATTTGAGTATTTTGACACAGCGCCGTGCCTCGATTACAAGGAATATCTGGGTGGCTTTAACGCAAGGTTCATCTCGGAGGAGGGGACCTTTGGCGCGGTCAATCCCTCTTCAATGCTAAGGTTCATGACAGAGGAGGATCTGGCAGACCCCGAGGAATATATTCTCGCCTATCACACAAAGGGCAATCCGGCGTTGGAAAAGGAGATTTTTGACTATGTTACCGCCTTTGCAAGGAAGGCGCTTGGCGAGCCCTGTGACACCGAGGAACGGCTATTCAAGTACAGATATATACAGTATGAGTGGATAAGGGTTGCATCGGAGGCATTAAGAAGGAATATAGGCTATTGCAACGGCCTTGTATTCTGGATGTTCAACGATTGCTGGCCTGCGGCGCTTGGCTGGGCGCTGGTGGATTATTACTTATATCCCAAGGCGGGGTACTATGCCTTCCGCCGCCTTGCCGGGGAGGTTGGCGTATCGGTGCGTCCCGAGAATGGCAAAATGGTTGCCTATGTTTCAAGCGATAAGCAGCTGGAGGGAGAGTTCTTTCTTTGCGCAAGAATAATTGACAAGCAGGGCAGGGTTATAGCCGCCGAGGAGCGAGTGGGCGATTTGGTTGGATATGGCGCTGTGGGCGTAGCTCTCGGGATTATGCCCGGGGATGGCGAAACGGTAGTGGTGGATGTAAAAACCCGCTATGGCACAGACCGCAGCTTCTGGCGGGAGGGAGGACTGCCGCTTAGCAAAACCGACGCCTTCAGAGTGAGGCGCGAATGGGATAGCTTTGACAGGGAGAGCGGCGAGCCCCTGCATTATATAACCGTCGAGGCTTGCGGCTACATTCATTGCCTGGAGCTTTTGGGCGACTATATCTTTGAAGATAATTATATGATTTTGACCGAGGGAGAGATCGTAACGGTCAAGGGCAAGCCCATAGGAGATGGCGGCAGGGTGACGGTTAATGCCTTTACAATCGCACCCGTGTCAAATTAAGCCCGAATACACTTTTGAAAATGCAAATAAATATTTACAATAGGAGGCAACGTTGGGCGAGAGAACAGAAAGATGCGAGCCGGTTATCTTCACCAATATGGTAATGGTTGAAGACAAAGGCGGCAGGGTTCTTGTTGAAAATAAAAGGGGCTCCTGGGGAGGTCTTGTATTCCCTGGCGGACACGTGGAAGGTGGCGAGTTCTTTACTGACGCGGCAATAAGAGAGGTTCGCGAGGAGACGGGGCTCTCGATTAAAAATCCCCGACTGGTTGGAATCAAGCACTTTATTACGGGAAGATACAGATATGTGGTAACGCTTTTTTCCGCAAATGAGTTTGAGGGCGAGCTTTCCCCGTCAGAGGAGGGCGAGGTCTTTTGGCTGAGCAGGGAGGAGCTGCTGGGCAGGGAGAATGAGATGCCCCCTACCTTCAGGCGGATGCTTGATATATTCTTTTACGGCGCGGCAAGCGAATACTGTATGATGGAAAGGGAGGACGGCGGCTTTGACGAGTCGTTCAGGTGAGATATGAGCGGAAATATGGAATCGAAGAATACTGTTGATGGCAAGAATCAGCTATCTCAGCATGTGTATCTGTACGGAGATGCGGAAAAGGGCAGCCCCAGGATAATGATAATGGGCAACTCTATTACAAGACACGGCTACCTTCCGTCTATCGGGTGGTACGGTGATTGGGGTATGGCTGCATCGTGCGAGGAAAGGGACTATGCCCATCTTCTTATGGCAAGGGTGCGGGAGAGATGCCCCGATGCCTGTTTCGCTGTTGTTCAGGCGGCGGTGTGGGAGGTGTCCTATACCTCCTGCAATTATGACGAATATTTCAGCGAAGTGAAGGGTTTTAAGCCCGATATTATAGTTTGCGCAATATCCGCCAATATCCGTGATTTCAGGCGGGAGGATTTCCTTCGCGAGATGAAGAGCCTCCACGATTATCTCGGAGGGGATAGCTACAGGCTGATACAGACCACATCCTTCTTCAACAATGAAGAAAAGACCGCGGCAATAGAGGAGTATGTGAGGCAGGAAGGCGGAGAGCTTGTTCATATTGAGGACCTGTGTCAGGATGAAAAAAATCTTGCAATCGGGCTTTTTGAGCATGCCGGAGTTCAGCATCATCCCGGTGATAAAGGAATGGCGGCAATTGCCGACAGAATTTTTGAAAAACTGGAAAAATATATATAAATATGCATAAAGGAGAGAAACGATGAGCTTTAACCTTGAAAAATACTCAAAAATTATTCGTGAATATTCTGCGAGAGAGTATGTAAAATTTACACGCCCGGCTATGGGACAAATGAAGCACCCCTTCCTTGTTCCCGGAGCGATATATGCCTATGATCTGTGGGATTGGGATTCCTGGCTTACCGATATTGGAATAAGGCAGATCCTTTCCGACACGGGCGCTGATACGGAGGAATTCTACGAGTGCGAGAAGGGCTGTATACAGAACTTCCTCGATTTCACCGAGGAGAGCGGAAAGATGCCTATTCTTATAAACGCCTTTGACGAGATCAGATTCCTTGATAATGCAAAAAACATTCATAAGCCCTGCCTTGCGCAGCACCTCGCCTTTATTCTTAAGGAGAACGGCGATGATTGCAGCTGGCTTGGAGATGGCTTTGACAAGCTGGAGAGGTTTATAGACTATTATAGGCGCACAAGCAGGCATGAGCCTACCGGTCTCTATGTTTTTCTTGATGACACCGCCATCGGTGTGGATAATGACCCCTGCATCTTCTACCGTCCCTATGGCAGCACCGCATCGGTATACCTCAATGTTCTTATGTACAAGGAGCTTGAGGGAATGGCGTATATTGCGGACAAGCTCGGCCTGGAGGAAAAATGCAGGGAGTACACTCGCGAGGCAGAGGAGCTGAAGAATGCGATAAACGAGCATCTTTGGGACGAGAAGTGCGGTATGTACTATTCCGCCGATGTAAATCTCAATCCTGTTAATCCGGACGAGTGGCTTCATAGCGGAAAACCTAGGCACTGGGATTGCCTGATCATGCGTATAGATTCCTGGGCAGGCTTCCTGGCGCTTTGGGCGGGTATAGCGTCCCCCGAGCAGGCAAAGAGGGCAATCGAGGAGAATATGCTTAACCCCAAGACCTTTATGGGTGAATACGGTGTGCGCTCGCTCTCCAAGCTTGAGAAGATGTATGCCGTTTGGGTGTCGGGTAATCCCTCCTGCTGGCTTGGCCCTATCTGGGCGAATGTAAACTATTTCTGCTTCCGCGCGCTTCTAAGATACGGATACCCCGAGGAGGCGAAAAAGCTTGCCGAGGCAACCGTAAAGCTCTTTGCTACCGATATTGAGGGCTGCGGTGAAATGCACGAATACTATGACTCCGATACAGGCGTCGGCGTGCATAACAAGGGCTTCCAAAGCTGGAACCTGCTTGTCAACAATATGCTCGCATGGCTTGAAAACAGGAATACCGTTATTGAGTTTTGATGACATATTGGTTGAACACAGATAACAATTGTTTGCATTATAGGAAAGAAAAAAGGATATGAGTAGAATTCAAAAATCGATTCACCCCGACGATGATGCCCATTACAGCAGTATGGGGCTATGCCGCGACAGGGTGGAGGAGTGGGAGGACGGCTTCCGCGTAGCTGGCAGGCGCGGCTCCTATGAATGGTGGTACTACGATTCCCACTATCCGGGCGGCGAGGTGCTGGTGCTGTTCTTCTTTTCCAAGATGCCAATAGATGTGAACGGGCCGATAAAGCCCATCGCCACAATGGAGCTGACGCTTCCCGACGGTAGGAGGTTCTCCGAGGAGGTTTATGCAAAAATCGAGGACAGCCATTATTCTAAGGAGCGCTGTGATGTAAAAATCGGTGAGTGCTATTGTCGGGGCGACCTTAAGCATTACGATGCAGTCTTTGTGGGCAAAACTATGAGCGCGAGGCTATCCCTCGACGGCACGATAAGAGCCTGGCGCTCGCAGACGGGGAGTATCTTCTTTGGCGACAAGGAGGAGCATTACTTCGCCTGGCTCCCCGCAATCCCCGAGGGGCGGGCTGTGGCGGATATTACCTATGATGGCGGAAAGGCTCTCCATCTGGAGGGCTCGGGCTATCACGATCATAACTGGGGCAATATCTCTATGATGAAGCTTATGCACCACTGGTATTGGGGCAGAGCCAGGATAGGGAACTACAAGGTCATCTCCTCCTGGATTACAGCCGAGAAGAAATACGGCTACAAGGACCACGATGTTTTTATGATTGCCAAGGATGGCGAGATTATTGGAGATAACTCCAACCACACTCTGAGATTTATCCCTGAGGACAGATATATTGACGAGTATACCGGCAAGCCGGTCTATAACAGGGTGATATATGAGTATACCACCGAAGAGGGCGAGCTTTACCGCATCATATATGAAAGACAGGGGGATATCAACAAGACTCGCTTTGTTGATGTGCTGCCAAGGCCCTTGGGCTTCCTGGCTAAGCTTTTTGGCTTTGACGGCGGATATCTTCGCTTTGAGGGGACAGCCACGGTGGAGAGGCTTGAAAACGGCGAGGTCGTAGAAAGGGTCAGCGACCCTGCTGTTTGGGAGCTTATGTATTTTGGCAAGTCCTTTGCCGACGAGAAATATAAAGAAAATCAAAAGGCCTAATGCTGACAGCGAAGCGCCGCCGATGAACCATCGGCGGCGCGCTTTTTTATGAAGAGGGACGGAGCTTGGGTACGATGCTTTATCAAGAGTTGAATTGCAGACAACCTCGCCCCGTGTTAAATTATCTCGGTGTAAATGACAATAATTGTTTACTATGTAAGTATTTTTCTGATAATGTAGAAGCGCAGGGACATCGGGAGAATATTAAGAAGGCGGAGAAGGGGATTGCGGTTTATGGAGTAGGCGAATTTGGGGCGCTTCTTTTTCAGAATGTCAAGCACCTTTTTCGCCAGCTTCTCGGGCGCTATCGCCTTTGCCTCGACGCTGTCGACGATATCGCGGAACCTTCTTGCGTTTACCGAGTAGAGGGAGGTTTTGTCAATAAAGCGGTTCAGCGCCTCGGTTGACGCGCCGATCATGCTTGTTGCAACCGCCCCCGCTCTCAGAACGCTGACCTCGATACCCTTTATTTGAAGCTCCATGCGGAGCGAGTATGCGTATCTGTCCAGGGCTGCCTTGGTTATGGCATATACTCCGGTGAAGGGGAGGGGGTCCAGGGGCGCCAGCTCGCTTGTGGTGATGATTATCCTGCTTCCCTCGCCTAGAAGGGGCAGGAAATACTTGTTTACACGAAAGGCTCCGAGAGTGTTTACATCAAAGGCGCGCTCGTATTCCTCGTCCTCTATCTCTACCAGAGAGTCTAGCATATACATTCCTGCGAAGTGAATAATTGCAAACAGGCTGTCGGTATGCTGCCTGACCGTCTCAAACGCAGCTCTGATTTCCTCGCTGCTTCTTATATCCGCGCATAGCGGTATGATGTTGTTATCCTCCCCGAATTCGGGAGTCTGCCTATCCATTGCAAAAACCGTGTAGCCCTCGCTTGCCAGAAGTCGGGAGACGCTTTTTCCCATTCCACCGCCGGCGCCCGTTATAAGTATATAATTCATCATCTTATCCCCTTACCTTTGTTTATTGTAGAGATTATATCATATCGAAAGGAGTTTTTCAACACTGTTTCGTTTTTTCTCCCTTTAGCCTCACCAAGGCTACCCGCGAACAAAAAAAGGACGGGGTACAGTTTTGAAGTGCCCCAAATTGTACGGACAGCACAAAAAAGGGTTCTATGGTAGAAGATATTAAAAATTAAGCAACGAACTGACATCGCTTTTCGAGTGGTGTCAGTTTTGTTTTGAG
>JAFTRB010000007.1 GCA_017462445.1 Clostridia bacterium | reverse complement strand
TGTAAATTAGCATACTTTATTTTCCTTTCTTATTTTGCTCTCATCTCTAAAGTGAACACAAGCAATAACCCCAGCAATTCATCAGAGCTGTTGTTATATTCTATAACATAAGATTCGTTATTACCTGTGCACTTGTATATTTGCATGACCAATGCATCGCTAACATTATAAACATCATATCGCCAACTCAGCACACTTCCCTTTATATACCACCCATTAAAATCAATATCATACTTTATTGATGATTCTGAATAAATGCTTCCTAATTTCTTGTTGCTTGCGTATAAATCAAACCTAACTCCATTCTTATGTTTTGATTTTTTTATTTCACCTCTTAGTTTTCCGTCCATATCGAACAATCGCAAGCTGCTCTTAAACAATCCTATTTTTACTTGATAAACTTTTTTTCCAGTTTCGGATAAAACATAAAAACTATTATCAAAAGCGAAAATCTTTTTCTTAACCAAAAGCTTCAAATTATTTGAACCATTCCCTAATACCCTTTCGCTCGAACGGCTTCTATGAATTAGTTCGGTCACTGCAGTTATTGAGGCATCTCTTGCGACCTCCACAACAACAGATTTTATTAAATCACCAAAAAATCCCATAATCCCCTCATCAAATGTTTTACAACCACTTGAATAAATTGAATTCAAGTGCGCTTGTCTAATAAAGCACATAAATTGCGCTTTGCACCTATATAGGTGCATCTTCATAATAACATATTGCTATAATAATGTCAAGTGCTTTGCACCAAAATAAGAGCAAAATGCAGGGTATTGTGTTTAGTTATGAATATTTTTGTAGAGAAGAAAGTGGGAAACAACATCCGAAAATTAAGAGAGCAAGCAGGTTATACCCAAGAGCAGGTAGCCACACAGCTCCAGCTTGCAGGCTGTGATATTACGCGAAGCGCTCTTGCAAAAATTGAAGTCGGGCAAAGGCATCTGTACCCCGATGAAATAATTTTAATCAAAAGAATATTAAATGTTGATTATAATGACATCTTCTCGCTTGAAGAATAGCCCAAGCCTATGCCGAGGCTATTCTTTTTTCTTGACAACACCCGTCTCGGGTGCTATACTCTAATATGCTCAGGGCTTTAGCATTCGTCTAAGCCTTTGATTACAGTTGTACAGATGAGCAACCGTAAGTACAAATATTCCTTTTCTGCGATGGGAAAAGGACTTAGCCCTTGTGGAAGGAGAATATATGGAACCCCATTTAATAATCGGTCAGGCGCTTGGCATTCTCGCCACCCTAATAACCTGCCTGTCCTATCAAATGAATACCAAGCGGTCGCTGCTTATCTGGCAGACAATTGCGACGGGCTGCACCTGCTTAAGCTTCCTTTTCCTCGGCGCATCCGACGGATTTTTGCTTAATATAGTTTGCATTGTAAGAAACATCACCTTCTATTTTGAGAAGGAAAGAACTCCCCTCTGCTATCTTTCGGCAGGCCTTTTGGCTATCCTGATGGGTGTTCTTGGCGCCCTCTCCTGGCAGGGCGCGCATTCGCTGCTTATTATTCTCGCTCTTATGGCAAACACAATCTTTATGTCCCTCGGCAACCCCCAGCTTCTCCGTTACAGCGTGGTTGTGACCTCCACGATGATTTTAATTTACAACATCTTCGTTTTCTCCATCGGAGGTATGGCAAACGAGGGCATCTCGGTCGTGTCCTCCATAGTGGGCATAATCCGCTTCTCCAAGGCGAAGGAGCGAACGGAACAAGCTCCCACCCCCTCTTCACTATAATTGTATATCTTGTTTTCCTTTGCGTAAATTTATATAAAAAGGATGCTCAATACCATTCGGTAAAGAGCATCCTTTTTGTGTTTAATTATATCTTCAGCTCTGCGCGTACCCGTGCCAAATAATCACAGCTTGGAATATCCGTAGGAATTGACAAGGGCATCTATCTTCTGACCCGCCTTGCACATAGGACATTCGTGGGAGGCGAAGGAGCCGTAGCCGATAAGATCGTTGGGGTTGAACACCGACTCGACCTTATATCCCATAAAGCTATTTATGGTAGCAAAGATGGAGGCGATTCCGGCAACATTTCCGCCGTAATACCTGATAGCCTCGATAGCCGCCCTCGCGGTGTAGCCTGTGTTAACCGAGGCGGAGAGAATAAGCACATTCTTACCCTGTATCATAGGGGCAACATTCTCACGGAAGATAAGCATACTGCCGCTGGTGTGATGCTCGGGGGTGACAACATAAATGGTCTGGTGAGAATTGAGATTTACAAAATTACCCTTGGTAAGCTCCTGCGCAAGACAAGTAGCAATAACCTCCATACCGTCAAGGCAAAGGATCGTGTCAACCACGGTGCTGGTGTTGTAGTAGGAAACCAGCTCCCCGGCAACCGCCTGCGCCTCGGTAAGGCGGGACTTCTGCGCGGTAACATCAATATAATAGTTGATATGGCTATGGCTGGTTGCAAAGTGTCCCTTTATAACACGGAGAAACAGGTTCTTCTTTTTTGTTCTTATTTTATATGCTTCGGTGGTGGGCATAAGTATTCTCCTTTTTTCTTGGTATCTATATTTTACAACAAAAGCTCCGTTGTGTCAAGGCTTATTTTTGTATACAATTGATACAAGCCGTTGACAAGGATTACTCTGTGGTGTATAATATGATTGTAATAAAAGATTAAAATAAGAAGGAGGAACTATGAAAAAACTATTTGTTTTGTGTTGCTTTATTGTCCTTTCGGCTGTTATATTAAGCTCCTGCGGCGGCGAATCACTCCCCGCAAGCATCACTCTTGAGAGCGAGACGCTTACTCTGTCCGAAGGTTTTCTTTCTGCCACGCTTCCGACCGACAGCGACAGCTTTGACTTTGCAAAAGACATATGTGTTGAGGGTGCGGACGGCTTTACCGTATCCACCGATGCAAGCGGAGAAAATGTGATAGACAAGCTTGTTCCTCTTGAATACGGCGAGAACCTCTTCTATATCCATGTCGGGAATGGCGATGGCAAGAAAACTTACACGGCAAAGCTGGTTCGCCCAAGAAGCTTTACAGTTAGCTTCGAGCCATACAACGATACCGTAATTCCCGACCAAGAGGTTGAGGAGGGCAAATGCGCAACTGTGCCGACAGAGCCTGTCCGTCTGGGTTATAGCTTTTGTGGCTGGAGCTTGGATTTAAGTCAGCCCATCACCGAGGATGTTGTGATAAAGGCAAAGTGGTCGGTTATTCCTGAAATGGAGCCCTTTGCGTTCCGCTCGAATGCCACCACCTGCGTTGTTACAGGCTTCAAGGACTCCTACTACAACGAAATAACCATACCCGACTGCGTCACACACATCAACGATCACGCCTTTGATATAAATCATACAATAAAAAAGGTAACGCTTGGAAAGGGGCTTATAAGTATTGGCAATTATGCCTTTGCCGAAGCCAAATTGCTTGAGCATATCACCGTTCCCGGGAATGTAAAGACCATCGGCGAGGGGGCATTTGCCAACTGTATCGCGCTTACCAGCGCAATAATTGAAAATGGCGCAGAAAGCATAGGACGCGGAGCATTCTGTGGCTGCTATAATCTGGAGAAGCTTGCAATTCCCTTCGTTGGAGGAGACATTAATGCGCAAAAGCCAAGCAACAAAACCCTGCTCTATTATATCTTCTGTCAGCTTCCGGGCTATTCATCATCCTACACAAAAAGTGTAACACAGTATCTTCCAAACGGAGAGACCATAAAATATGAAGCAATTGAGGCCCCCAGAGAGATATTTATTACCGGCGGCCCCATTCTTGGCGGAGCCTTAAGTGGCATTCATATTTCAAGCCTGACAATAACCGAGGGAATCGATTCCATAGAGGAGTACACCTTCTATAAGTCAAGGATAGGCACCCTATCTCTTCCCGGAGAAATAAAGAGAATAGGCAACAGCGCATTTGAAAATGCGGTAATCAGTACCCCCATTGCCCTGGGTGAAGCCGCTGAAGAAATCGGCAATTCCGCCTTTTATGGCTGCCGGGGAATACAAATAACCCTCGGCTCAGGATTAACCGCTATTCCGGATTTTGCATTTGCGAGATCCGATATTACAGAATTGAATATCCCCAAGGGAATAACCTCTATAAAGGCGTCGGCGTTCATAGGACTTGATAAGATATCTCTGTCAATAGATGAGGAAAACACAAGCTTTAAGCTAATTGATGGCTCGCTATTCACCTATGACGGGCATACGCTTGTAAAGTTCTTCTACAACGGAAAGAGCTCGTATACCATTCCTTCAACCGTAAACGAAATTCTTTCATACTCCTTCGCTGAAGCTGCAGTGTATGAAGTATGTATGTCAGAGGCATCGCTGACTGCTATACCCGCCTATGCCTTCTATAAATCGGCTATAACAACCGTAAGTATACCGGAGGGGATCACCGCCATAGGCAATTCGGCTTTTCGCGAATGCGCTGATCTGACAGATATCAGTCTTCCCGACTCCCTCAGATCTATAAGCGATTATGCCTTCCTGAAAGCAGGCGGAGCCAGAATCAGAAGAATTATTATTCCTCTCGGAATAGAAAGCATAGGAAACAATATCATTTCCTCGTCAAGCAGAATGAAGGTGCTTTACGAAGGCACAGAGGAAGATCTCGAACAAGTCAATATTACTGACAGGGATCAGGCTCTCATAAGCAAAATGTACTTCTTCAGCGAGGATAAAACCGAGGCTCTGGGCAAATTCTGGAGATATGCCGAGGATGGCAGTTTCGAGACCTGGAATAACAGAGAAACCGATTGAAATGCATAAAAAAATATCCACTCGCCTGTGGGCGAGTGGATATTTTTATGTAGCTTACTGAAGGAAGAATCTTCCGAAAAGAAGAACCCAAATAAAGTCAAGCCAACCGAGAATGAAACCACCACCAACGGTAGCGATGATAGCCATTACAAGGCTGATAATGTTACCGGTCTTGAGGAAGGTGCTCCATCTAACAACAATCTCAGTAATCCAGTTAACAACGGGAATGATGAGAAGAAGAAGCTGAACAAGACGGCTCTGCTTATTAAACCAAGTCATCGATATAACCTCCTTATTAAGATTGTATTTTCATTTTATCATAAAATTTCATATTTGTACATTACTTTTTATTTTATTAATAATTTGTTTACAATTACTTCTATTAGCCTGCCGCTTCGTTTACAAAACGCGCTACCGTGTCAATTTTCCAAAAAAACACACCGCTTGACAATACAGCTTGAATGTAGTACAATAAGAGAAAGGAACAATTGAATTCTTTTTTTCAAGAATATTTTTGAGGTAAAAATATGATAAAGAGACTATTGATGCTTTTGCTCTGTCTTTCTCTTTCCCTCTCGCTCCTTGCCTGCTCTTCTCCCGAGGAGCCGGATGACCCGGGACAGACACCCGGGGACTCTCCCGACGACGGCAATGACGACACTCCACCCCACAAACACAGCTACGGCGAGATATGGCTAAAGAACTCCGCAGGTCACTGGCAGTTCTGTGACTGCGGTGAAAAGAGCGATACACAGCCCCACACCCTCTCCGACTGGGAGCTTGTAGGCTCCGACGAGGAAAAGCTGTACTACAGCCGCAAATGCACCGTGTGCGGATATACCGAAAGCAAAAGCGAGCCTATCCCTCCCCATGAGCATATCTTTGACGAGGAATGGATAATCAGCAACAACCGTCACTGGCGCGAATGCGAATGCGGCGAAAAAACCGATGCCGGCGACCACGAATACACAGACTGGGAAATACGCACAGATGACGACGGAAGGTACTACTACCGCGAGTGCGTGCATTGCCACAAAAGCCAGAGCGAGCCCTGCTTTGACAATGTGGACCAGGAGGGCCAGCCCACCAACCCCGACAGCCCTCCCGACGGTGAGTTCGACCTGCCCGAGATTGACATCGAATAATTTAGTAGCTAAAGCTGTTGCTTTGGTTAATTCTCGGTATTGCTTTGGTTAATGCCGGATATTTATGCGTATATTCGATGTATCTTATTGATAACCGTTGATTTTATAATCTACCATTTTACAAGGAGCAATTCGGCAAGAGCCGAATTGCTCCTTGCTTTTTTCCTTCCGCCACCCCTCCTCTTTTCTAAGCTTAATACCTCTTTTCCTGCATTTTTGTTTTTCAGGCATCGCCCACACAAGCGAAAACTTCGGCTAATTTCAGTAATTTTCATAAATTAGCCGAAAAATGGTTGACCGCCAACCGCATCGGACTCACAGCCTGAACATTTTTTCATTTTTCTCACAATTAACAAAACAAAAACATTTCCAAAAACATTTAACAACAAAACAGCCCTATAATAAAGCCACAAAACAAAAATACAACCCAAGGAGAAAAGAAAAATGAACAGAAATGACCAGAGAATTGTTGCGGAGCGCATCCGCGCGCAGTACATTGAGAGCGAGGCGCAGGAAAGCAAGCTTGACGAGCTTTGCCGCCTTGACAGAGAGGTTAAGCGCCCTGCCGAGATCATCTCGCTTATCATTGGCATCCTCGCCGCCCTCGTTATGGGAAGCGGTATGAGCCTTGTTATGACCGATATCGGCGCCACCCTCGGCATTGCCGCAAGCCTGCCCATCGGCATCATCGTGGGCTGCTTCGGTCTGGGGCTTGCCCTCATCAACTACCCCATCTACACCCGAATCCTTGACTCCCGTAAGACCAAGCTTGGTCCGCGCATCCTCGAGCTTAGCGAGTCCATCGTTGCCGAGAGCGAGGAGTAATACAACAAAATTTATAATTGATAAGAGCTGAACAAGGAGAAAGAACTATGGGAATTATTGCATTTTTCAAGAAGGCATTTTCCGATATGGCTGCCAGCACAAGAGCGCAGCATGAGGTAGATAAGGCTAATTTTGAGGCGGCAAGAGCCGAGGCGCGCGCAACCTGGGAGGAGGCAAGGATGTCCCCCGCACAGCGTCAGGCTATGATGCAGCGAGAGCGCGAGGCTCAGATTGCAGCGGCAAGAGAGCGCACCGCAAAGGCAGAGGAGCGCATCGCAAGAGCGAAGGCATAATTGATATAAGGAATATGAGGTACTCCAAGTCGAGCGCCTCTTTCCTCGTTTTAGTTTCTAAGTACAGGGGCGTGGGTTCAAGTCCTTCTGTCCCTTTCAACTAACGCGGGCGCGCGCCCGAAGAAAAACCGAAGAAATCAGGAGAAAAATAGGAATGCAATAGAAATTCGCGGACTATCCAAGAGCTTCCGCGGAATGTATGCGGTGGACAAGCTGGATATGACGGTTCCTGTGGGAGCTATCTACGGTTTTATCGGCGAGAACGGCTCGGGCAAGTCCACCACGGAAAAATTAATTTGCGGTCATCTTGTTGCCGACTGTGGCGAGATCAAGCTATTTGGCAGGGATTACACCGATGCAGGCGTCAGGGCGCGAGTCGGAGCGCTTATCGAAAACGCGGGCTGCTTCCCCGGCTCCACCGTCTATCACAATCTGCGTATGCAGGCAATAAACCTGGGGCTTGCCGATAAGGATGCCGAGATTATGAGAGTATTACGCACCGTCAGAATGGAGAAAGAAGCTAACATAAAATTCAAGAGCTGCTCCCTGGGTATGAAGCAGAGAATCGGTATAGCTATGGCTCTTTTAGGCAACCCGGCGCTCCTGATTCTTGACGAGCCTATTAACGGCCTCGACGCGGACGGAATGCGCTTAATGCGCGAGATTTTAGTTGAGATCAGCCAGGATTACGGTTGTACCGTGCTTATCTCCTCCCACATTCTTAGCGAGCTTGAGAAGATTGCCACTCACTATGGCATAATCCGCGAGGGAAAAATGATCTGCGAGATGACAGCCGAGGACTTGGAGAGGCGAGCCCGCGTCTTTGCCTCTGTCAAGACCACCGACAACGAAGGCGCCCTTGCGCTCCTTAAAGAGAAATATCCCATAGTCAGGGAGGATGGGGGCTATCTTCGCATTTATGACGAGGAAAATACCGAGGCTATTGCCGAACTGCTTCTCTCCCACGGCTTTACCGTAACCGAGCTGTTCGGCAACCGTATAGGCCTTGAGGAATACTATGTGGAGCTGATGACAGGAAAGGAGACCGAATAATGAAGACTACGGAGCTTCGCTTTGATAATCCCAGCCTTGCAAAAAGGCTGAAAGGTATGCTTGGAGTGGATTTATACCGTCTGTTCCACACACCTCTACTGTATATATTCCTGGTAATATCCGCCCTGATTTCCGCAATGGTGCTTGGTATGACGAGCGTGCCATCACCCGATGGCGCTATTCAGGAGCCTCTATATACCAACGCCTGGCAGATCGTTGCCGCTGATACCCCCCTCTATGTTGTCAGGGATATCGCCGACTATGCCAATATGAATATGGTATTCATCTTTGGCGGTATTATGGTGTCGATCTTCATCGGCCACGATTACAGCAGCGGCTATGTTAAGAGCATATTCACCACCCATGCGCACAAGGAAGACTATATGATCTCCAAGACCCTGGTATGCGCTCTGGCTATGTCGCTGATGTGCATATCCTATCTCCTTGGCGGAGTGGTAGCAGGTCTTTTAACACAGATGGACTTCTCGGTGAATGTCGGCTCGCTTATTATCGCCCTTCTCGGAAAGATTATAATGAGCCTGGGCTGGGCGAGCCTCTATACCTGCCTGAATGTAATCTTCCGCAAATACTTTGGCATCTCGATTTTGTCCTCCTTTTTCTTTGGCACAGGCATTCTTATCATAGGCGCGGCGGCAATAGTAGGCAACAGCCCGATACTCAATATTTTCCTCTACGGCTCGTCGGTCTATGCCTGTCTCGGCGCAACACCCATAGCTCTTTTGGTTTGTCTTCTATGCTCGGTGGCCTGGACAATAATTTACAACCTTATCGGCACAAGAATCCTTTACAAGAGTGATATTTACTAAGGAGGAGAAAATGAACGCAATTGAAATAAGAGGTCTATGCAAAGCCTTCGGTGAAAAAAACGCCGTAGCAGGGCTTGATATGACCGTACCGCAGGGCGCAATCTACGGCTTTATCGGCGAAAACGGCTCGGGAAAATCTACCACCGAAAAGATTATTACCGGGCTGATCCATCCCACGGGTGGCACCGTCTCCCTGTTTGATAGACCCCACACGGACAGAGATGTAAGAGCAAGGATCGGCGTGCTTATTGAGGCGCCGGGCTGCTTCCCCTCCCTTTCGGTTTTTAACAATATGCTGCTCCAGGCGGAAAATCTTGGGCTTCGGGACAAGGAAAGAGCGGTGGTTCAGGCACTGAAAACGGTGCGCATGGAGGGAGCCGCCTCAAACAAGTATAAAAATTGCTCCTTGGGTATGAAGCAGAGAGTTGGCATAGCTATGGCACTTCTCGGCAATCCTGCCCTTCTTGTGCTTGACGAGCCTATCAACGGTCTTGATGCCGACGGAATGCGTATAATGCGCGAGATTCTTACAGAGCTTTCGGCGAAAGGAATAACTATATTGGTTTCCTCCCACATCCTCAGCGAGCTTGAGAAGATTGCCACCCATTACGGCATAATACGCGGCGGAAGAATGCTGCGCGAGATGACAGCCGAGGAGCTGGAGGCGGACTGCCCCACCTATGTCGCCATCAAGCTGTCCGATGTGCCTCAGGCTTTGGCATACCTATTAACACAATATCCCCGTGTTGAGGCAGACGAGGAGGGCTATCTCCGCGTTTACGGTGCTGAGGCAGGGGCCGTGTCAAAAAATCTATATGCAAACGGCTATACCGTAAGCGAGATAAGAACGGCAAAGATCTCGCTTGAGGAATACTATATTTCGCTTATGAAGGAGGTCAGAGGATAATGCAAGAAATCAGCTTTGAAAAATATACCCTCTCCAAAAGAATTTCCACAATGCTCCGCGTGGACCTGAGAAGAATGTTCTCCTCGCTTACCGTCTATATCTTTATTGCCTCCTGTCTTCTTGCTCCCATTCTCATTCTTGTTATGACAACGATGATGGACGGAACGGTCAGCGTAAACCCCCAAACCGGAGTGGAGACGGTTATCGAGGGCTTTGATAATGTATGGCAAATAATCGGTTCGGTTAGCGGAGCCTCGGCAGTCCCCGATATGGCTGGCGGAATGAGCCTTACCGCAATGTGCAACATCAATATGCTCTATATGGCGCTTGCCGCCTTCGTCTGCCTCTTTGTTTCAGATGACTTCAGAAGCGGATACGCAAAGAACCTTTTTGCGGTTCGCGCAGATAAGACCGACTACATCCTTTCCAAGACTCTCACCACCTTTATTGCAAGCGCACTAATGGTTCTCGCCTTCTTCCTGGGCTCGCTCCTCGGTGGCGCCATCTCGGGGCTTCCGTTCATCATGGAGGGCTTTGGAATATCCGAGCTTGTATTTTGCGTTCTTGCAAAAATGCTCTCAACGCTCATAGTTGTGCCAATCTATCTGACTATGGCGGTAGTAGCAAAATCCCGTGCCTGGCTCTCCATTCTTCTCTCGCTTGCCTCGGGAATGCTTCTCTTTATGATGCTTCCGATGCTTTCCCCCCTGAATTCCACCGTTATTAATCCCCTTCTCTGCCTCGGCATAGGCGTTCTACTTTCGATAGGACTTGGGGCAATCAGCCGTACCGTGTTAAATAAAACCGCCCTGGTATAAAATCCTACGGCAAGCGACATATTCTCTACCAACGCCTGGGCAAGGGCGTGGCGCACTAAGGAGCGAGCCTCGCACATCAAGCGGCCTTGGATATTAAGCATATTTCAACGGCAGAAGCGCAAAAAACTCATTCTGTTTCCGCTTCAGCAACAAAACTTTAACAATTATATGCTATAATAGAGAAAAATCCTTCAAGGAGGCTGTATGTTCAAGATTTTGGTTGTCGAGGATGACAGGGATCTCAACCGCTCGGTCTGCTCCTTCCTCTGCCGGAGTGGCTATGAGGCTATTGGCTGTCTTTCGGCAGACGAGGCATATGACGAGATGTACAAGAATACCTTCGACCTTATCGTTTCGGATATAATGATGCCGGGTACGGACGGCTTTGAGCTTGCGAGGACGGTCCGCTCGCTCAACAGTGAAATTCCCATTCTTTTTATGACGGCAAGGGACGACTTCGCCTCCAAGCAGAGGGGCTATCGCATAGGCATTGATGACTATATGATAAAGCCCATTGACCTGGACGAGCTGTTCCTGCGCATCGGCGCGCTTCTCCGTCGCTCTAAGATTGCCTCCAGCCGCCGTCTTGAGGTTGGCAGCTTTGTAATGGATGCCGACGAGAGGACCGCAATCCTGGGCGACGAGGAAATTCCCCTGACGCAAAGGGAGTTTGATATCCTGTACAAGCTTCTCTCCTACCCGAAAAAGACCTTCACCCGCACCCAGCTGATGGACGAATTCTGGGATGTGGATACCGAGAGCAGCACACGCACCGTGGATGTGTATATGACCAAGCTCCGCGCAAAGCTTGCGAACTGCCTTGACTTTGAGATCAAAACGGTACACGGGCTTGGCTACAAGGCGGTGATAAAATGAAGGAAACAGGATTAAAGCGGGCGCTCCGAATATTCAGCACCTTTTTCACCTTCTTTCTTTTAGTCGCCTTTGTAATAACCTGCTCAATTATGCTCTTTGTCACCACGATGTCAGAGTCGCTCGGCATCACGCTGACTCCGGAGAATATCGGCGTAGCAGCCAAATTAACCTTCTTGAATGCGGTGCTTATCAGCCTCCTCTTCTCGATTTTTGACGAAATACGCCGCCGCATAACGGTAGACGGCCCTGTAAATCAGATATCACAGGCGGCAGAGAGAATGGCGCAGGGTGACTTCTCGGTCAGAATACAGCCCGTATCCGAGGTGCTTGCCGGTGATAGGTTTAACCAAATTATAGCCTCCATAAACCGTATGGCAGAGGAGCTGTCGGGAGTCGAAACCCTTCGCACCGATTTTGTTTCCAATGTCTCCCACGAGATGAAAACTCCCCTTGCGGTGATAAAGAACTATGCAACCCTCCTATCCTCCCCCGAGCTTGCGGAGGATAACAGAATTGAGTATTCCACCGCAATAATGACCTCCGTTGATAGGCTGGCTGATATGATGACAAATATTCTCAGGCTTAATAAGCTGGAGAACCAGCAGATATTCCCCACCCCATCGAGCTATGACCTGGGAGAGCAGCTATGCGAATGTATTCTGGGCTTTGAGGGTGAGTGGGAGAAAAAGAATATAGAGCCCAAGGTAGATATAAAGGAGGGGCTCCGCATTCGTCAGGACCGCGAGCTTCTCTCGCTTGTATGGAACAACCTGCTCTCAAACGCCTTCAAATTCACCGACGAGGGGGGCAAAGTCGGAATATCGCTTTCTCTTGATGGGAATGATGCCATAGTTAAAATAAGTGACACGGGGTGCGGTATGACTCCCGAGGTAGGCGCTCATATCTTTGAAAAATTCTATCAGGGAGATAGCTCCCGCTCCACCGCCGGCAACGGCTTAGGCCTTGCTCTTGTGAAAAGAATTGTTGACATTATCGGCGGAGAAATCTCGGTGGAAAGCTGTCCCGGCGTTGGCTCAAGCTTTACTGTGCGAATAGGAGGCGCCGAAAAAAATGTGGAAGAAAATACTTAAGGCATTCCTTTTCCCCCACATTGCGGTACACCTGCTTCTCCTTCCCATCTCCGTGGCATTCCTTGTCTACTCAATGACACAGCTCGGGACCGAGTCGGTGTGGTCGATAATCTCCTATGTCCTGTCTGCATATACCCTGACAATTTGGTGCTTCAAAATTCCCGCTATTATCGCCTGGGTAAAAAGGATGAAAAGCGAGAACAAATATGTCGTTCGCTATCTTTCGGACGAGAGGCTTCGGGTAAACATTTCGCTTTTTCTTTCCCTGCTATTAAATGCCGTCTATGCGCCGCTGCAGCTGGGGCTCGGCATTTTTCACGGCTCGTTTTGGTACTACTCGATGGCGTGGTACTACATCTCCATGTGTATTTTGCGCTACTCGCTAATTCGATACACCCATAAAAGGGAGGCGGGCGCGGATATGCTTCTGGAAAACAAAAAATATCGAATGTGCGGAATAATTCTTCTGATTATGAATGTTGCCCTGACCGGACTTATTGCGCTCTCGATATACTCCGACCGCGATTTTTCGCATCACGAAATAACCACGATAGCCCTGGCTGCATATACCTTCGCCTCGCTTACAATGGCGATAATCAGCCTGATAAAATACAGAAAATACAATAGCCCGGTCTACATGGCATCCAAAATAACCAGCCTTGCAGCCGCCTGTGTATCTATGCTGACACTGGAGGCAACTATGCTAACCACCTTTGGCGGCGAGGAAATGAATGGACTTACCAGGCATATTTTCCTTGGCGCAAGCGGAGGAGCAATATCAATTTTTATAATTGTAATGGCGGTGTATATCATCATCACCGCAAATAAAAAAATAAACCTGTTAAAGGATAAGACAAATGGAACAGAATAAAGAGGGCTTTAGCTTTACCTACTCGGCGTCCGAGCGCGAGGAGGTCAGAGCCATTCGTGAAAAATATACATCAAGGCCGGAGGAAAGCAAGCTTGAGCGCCTGCGCCGTCTGGACAAAAGCGTGGGGGCAAGAGCGCAGACCCTAGCCCTCTCAATCGGCATAATCGGCGCGCTTATCCTTGGTTTTGGAATGAGCCTTATTATGACCGAGCTTGCCGCTATACTCGGCATAGCCTCCGGCTGGGATATCCTTCTCGGCTTGATTATAGGCATTATCGGCGGAGGTATCGCCTCCCTCGCCTACCCCATCTACAAGCTTATATATGCCCGTGACCGCGAAAGGCTCGCGCCCGAAATCATCGCCCTCACCGAGGAGCTGATGGGTTAAGCTCGGCATATTACTAAAAGAGAGAACAAGGCTCCACTGCTTTGTTCTCTCTTTTTCTGACAGTTTAATGTCGCTATGGCAAAACTTTTTCTTTTGGGTTGACTTGGAAAGGCGTGCGTGGTAAAATAGAGGGGACAAAATTTTTGGAGGCATATATGACAGAAAAGGAGCTACGGGAAATCAAACGGAGATTTCGCCCCGAGAAAAGTAATATACCGAGAATTGTTGGCTGCTTTGTAAATGCAAGCAAGCAGATAGTTGCCCGCATATCCCAGCCAATAGCAATGCAGGACGAGGACCTTACAGAAAAGCTGCTTAAGGTTATGAAGAAGGCGCTGTCCGGTAGCCTTGGCACAAACCTGACCGATATCGCCTTTAGCACAAAGCAGGTTTCCGACAGCGAGGAGCATAAACTGCTTATGAGGCTGAGAGGAAGCGCGCTGGGTGACACAGACGCCCTGGAGAGCTTCTACGCCAAGGTCATAGATAGCTTAAGCTTTGATAGCAGCTATGTAATTCTGCTGGCTAACGATGTGTACGATGTTTTCAAGCGCAATTCGGACGGCTCGGAGGGCGACTCCACCGAGGTATTCTCCTACATAGTTTGCGCCATATGCCCCGTGAAGGATTCGCCCGAGGCGCTCTTCTTCCGCGAGAGCGACAGCCTCTTCCACACCACCGTGGCAAACGCCCTGCTCTCCTCCCCCGAGCTTGGCTTTATGTTCCCCTGCTTTGACGACAGACGGACCAACATATACAACGCGCTCTACTATGTCCGAAGCGTAAGCGAAAGCTACCCGGATTTCACTCAAAACATCTTCGCAAGCGAGTCAAAGATGCCACCCCGTGCGCAAAAAGCCACCTTCAACGAGTGCCTGGTCGGGGCGCTGGAGGAGGAATGCAGCTATGAGCTTGTCCGCTCAGTCCACAGACAGGTAGCCGAGATGAACGAGGCGCACAAGGAGTCCCACGAGCCCGAGCCCCTCGTTATCAGCAAAAGCACGGTCAAGACCATTCTTGCAGGCTGCGGTGTCGGTGAGGAAAGACTTGAAGCGGTCGGCGCGGCAATGGACGAGAGCTTTGGCAAGGACGCCGAGCTATCACCCAAAAACATAGTTTCAACCAAGCGCTTCGAGGTCTCCACCCCCGAGGTCAGCATCAAGGTTGACCCCGAGCATACCAACCTCGTCTCCACCCAGATAATCGGCGACGCAAAATACATCGTCATCCGCGTCGACGGCTCGGTCGAGGTCAACGGCATCGCCATCAATTTTGAAGAGTAACATACCGAGCTTTTAGGCAATCCCACCTATCGGCCGGAATGCTACGGCATAGACGAACAAAAAGTCTTTTTTCTCCCTATCAACCAAAAACCCCGATTAGGATCTTTTACTTCCTAATCGGGGTTTGTTTACTTAATCATTTTGCTGACTGTGCCAATACTCCTCGTTGTTCGGGTTGCATTGGTTTGCATGGTTATCTTGGTTCGCCCAATAAGCATCGTTATTGGGGTTGTTTTGATTTGCATAATGATCAAGCTGCTCTTTAGTGTGCGTATATCCGGACACACCCTGTCCATTTTTTTGCCATAATAATACTCCTTAAATTTCCTTTATTTCATAATCTGTTCTTTTTCCCTTGATTCGCTTGGCGCAAAATCTTTTCCCGTTTGCTTTCCAGAGAGGGAAGCTATCTGCTTTTTCCTCGTTGGTATCCCGATGGCAAATTTCGATATTACCAAGAACATCACACCCGCCGGCGGACAAGGGTCTTATGTGGTCGATTGTAGGGTGAAAGGCGCTATGAGGATCTCCGCAAGCCGACTTTTTCATCAATCGCCCAGCATAATCATAAACGCTTTCTCTGTTACCGTAAAACTCATTCCACACATCAATGGTTCGATACTTCGACATTTTGATTACCTCCTTTCATATTCAAGGAGCATTATTTTTTAATCAAATGGTTTTCTATGTTTATAATTTGAGAATACAGTTCATTGAGCCTGTCAATTTTGCTTTGTATTTCCGGCTTTTTTGATTTTACATCAGCACATATAATGTTGGTGGTAACACTCGCACTATCTTTAAGAAAATAACAGTAAAAACTAATTACGTTTTTTTCCTCGGATATATGATAATCACGAAGTACATCGACTATAACCTCTTGAAAGCTCCGATTCCCATAAAAATCGGATTTAATTTGCCTTGCGACTTGGAGAATCGCTTTTTTCAAAGCGTTATATGTTTCTTCGTTGTGCTTGATAGCCGCATCCAACAATATATTAGCTTTACTGCTAGTTTTCTTTACCGCCGCAACTATAAGCTTATCAAGAAAAGGAAATATCCACAAAAAATTCCCCCATTTAGTCTCTACATAATATTCTTCACAAAAATATTGAACCACTTCTATTCCTGAACTTAAAATTGCCTCAATATAATTCTCATCATAATATTCTTCGAACTTTACAATTTGAAGCGAAGTATAAGCCATTGAAAGTTGTGGTGGGAACTCCCTTGCTCTCATTTCACGCAATACATCATAGTCATTGTTCTCAAGTGCAAGTGAAATGATTTGAGTTCTTAAAATTTTGTTCTTGTAGAGCTCGTTTTCAAAAGTTCTTGCTTCATAAGGTCTAACCTTAAGAGTTGTGCTTGCACCGAAGTTGAAATCAACATATCCCTTATCATCAGAGATCAAGGTGATATAGCCGTTCTCGATTAAAAACCTGATAAAACCATAGTTTTTAAATTCAATGGCATAATCCACGACCGTTTTACCAAATTCATCTGCGTAAGAAGCAATACAATCCTCGCGATTAACGTACTCGATCCAATCTCGTTCATCAGTCGAAAAAGCAATATTGTAATTGGTTCTTCTGTTAGTAATCGGTTTCGCAACTGCTCCTGCAGAAAGCATTTGTTCGC
>JAFTRB010000060.1 GCA_017462445.1 Clostridia bacterium | reverse complement strand
CTTCCGTATTGGACATCTATTCAAAGCAATTACGATAGGCGTCAATGGAGTTCCAACGAATTTAATGAGTATCTTAATGGTGAGGTTAAATTTAATATCCCTTATAACAATATTTATTTAAGCTTTGTAATTTTTTGTGACGAGCCGCTGTTTCTTCAGCATAACGATCTTTTAAGCGAAATCGAAATATTATCGTTATCGCAATTAACAGATAAACTCAACAAGCAGTATGAAGAATTAATGGAAGCCATGAAATCAATACAATAACAAAAAAGCGCAGAATTATTTGAATTCTGCGCTTTTTTGTTTAGCCACTCTCAATCGGCATTTCTCTTGGATTTACTTAATATCCTTATGAGAACCTGCCTTTTTGCTGCTTCTTTTTCCCGTTATTAAAGTGAAGCTCCTCGGATTTACCGCAGCTTGCCTATCGGCAGGAGCATTCTTGTCTGTCTTTTATATTCCTCAAAGCCCTCCTTACGGGATTGCCTTTTATCCGCCATCGGAATGCTGACAACCAGGAAAAGCAGTGTGTTAGCAACAGCCCCCGCTATAAGATACCAACCTGACGGCTCTGCGACCAGGACGGAGAGCGCCACGCCCCACCACATCAAAATCTCTCCAAGATAGTTAGGGTGTCTAGAGTGCTTCCATAGCCCCACGCGAATAAAGCTTGTGCTTCTGCTCTTTCGATATTGGTGCATCTGTATATCCGCTATTCCCTGCATAATTGCCGCGGCGAGCGATATTGAGAGGAACAAAGCGCTGAATGCGCTAAAGGGCGTGCTATTGACAATCGCATAGGCGGCAGGAAGAACGCAGCCATACACCACAAGGGTCGGCACCAAGTGAATGCCAAGAAAATTAATAATCGGATAAAATATCCCTGTACTATCCCTCAGCATCGTGTAGCGCCAGTCCTGGTGCGTAAGCCCCATAAAGGTGTATGCCCAATTTGCAGTCAGGCGAATTGCCCAGAAGGAGACCACCGCAATAAGCATTATGCCGAGGGCGTTAAGCTCCCTGCCAAGCGAAAGAGCAACAAGAATAACCGGAGGCTGAACACTCCAATAGGGATCGTAAACCGACGCGTTATTGAATATAAGACTGAATATGAATGTGGCAACCGTTGCAGCTACATCGGCAACCAGCAGTGAAATCCACCAATCTAATTCGAGCGAAATATAGGTCAAAACCCCTACGGCGGTGGCAATTATGTATACTATCAGCACGGCAATAAAGCTGGCAATTCGGCTTTGCTTAAGCGAGTTCACGGATTAAAAAACCTTTCTGTGTCTTTTTATTTACCAAGGAATTATAGCACAAGACGCCCATTTTTTCAACCTTTTTCTACATTAACAATTATGAAAAAAGAGCCGACAGAGGTCAGCTCTTTTGGGGGTTATCTCCCTCTTTTCCTGGCGATATGCGCGACGACGGCGCAGGCAATTATCGCTGGAGCAAAGGGGATGATGTAGATCAGCCCCACATCCCAGGGGGCGCTGTTAAGCGGATTATAGTGGAGCGCGGTGCAATTAAATGTCACCACGATACACATAACATTTGTCAAGAGTATGGCAAGCGCGGAAAAAATTGTTGAAAGCTTCATATAAACCTCCCTTTCAGCTCATTTGCGTTTAATGGACTTGATGAGTATCACCGCTCCAAGAGCAACAAGCAAAACCGCAAGAAGCATCGCCATAAATCTGCCATCGATAACAATAACCGATGACATCGCAAGCTGCTCGGAGAGTTTAGAGTCAAATACTGTTATCGCGCCAAGTATTACGAGAGCCAAGCAGCCTATAAGCGAAATGACAAGCCCCAGGATCTGCGGAAGCTGCAATCCTCCCTTTTCCTCTTTTCTGTAAACCGCTGCCGGCTCCTCCAATTCGTCCCTCAAAAGATAATCCACGCTTACTCCAAAAAGCTTGCTGTACCTTCCCAGCATTTCGGCATCGGGCGTAGTTACTCCGTTCTCCCATTTTGAGATTACCTGGCGTGAGCATTCAAGCCTCTCGGACAGCTCCTCCTGAGACATATTTGCCCCGTGGCGCAGTGAATAAAGTTTTTCTGACAGAGTCATATTTACCTCCTTCAGCTTGGATTATAGGCTATTCCGCCAAAAAAGTCTATACACATCGGTTGACAATTGCGCCACACTTGTGGCAATTCTATTTTTTGGTCTGTTATGTAAATAATAGTTGTCAAAGAAGCATTATTTGAAATAGTTTGCGATCTCGGTCATTCTCGCTTCCTGTCTGACCGAGAAGGGGCAGCGGCTCTCACAGTGTCCGCAGTGGAGACAGGCGGAGGCATTCACCCTGAGCTTGGTATAGTGATTTGCCGCTATACTGTCCCCTGCCAGAGCAAGGTCATAATATTTATTTACAAGCCCGATATCTATCCCCGCGGGGCAGGGCTGGCAGTGGTTGCAATAAACACAGGTGCCAACTACGGTATCGGCAGTGAAACCGGCAATTATCGAATAGTCTCTTTCCTCCTTGGTGGCAGTGAGGAAGCCCAGGAGCGTGTCAAGATGCTCCATCGTCTGCACACCGGGTACAACTGTTAAAACGCCCGGACGGTCGATGGCGTACTGGAGGCACTGGCTATGTGTCAGAGCCACACCAAAGGGAGACTGCTCGGCAGAAAGGAGCTGACCTGCGAAGAAGGGCTTCATAACCGAGATGCCGACCCCCTCCCTTTCGCACCTTGTAAGAAGGGAAAATCGCTCGTTTACCGAGCCGACTCCGTACTCATCCCCTTTTTCAAAATCGTAGGCGGGATTAAGCGAGAACATCATCATATCCACGATACCCGTGTCAAGAATTCGGTTGGCAACAGCGGGTGTATGGGAGGAAAAGCCTATGTGACGAACTATGCCCTTCTCCTTCAATTCCTTTATATAATCAAGCACGCCAATCTCGATTAGCTTGTCAAAATCCTCGTCATCGTCGACGCAATGGAGAAAGCCAAAGTCCACATAGTCGGTACCCAGCTGCTCCAGCTCCCAGAGGAAGGTTTTCTTTATTGTATCAAAATCGCGACACCAGCCATATTCGCCATTCTCGTCATAAACCGCTCCAAAATGGACCTGTAAAAATACTCTTTCACGGCAGTCCTTAATAGCTCTGCCTATGGGAGCATAGGATGCGCCGGCGGTGCAAAGATCAAAGAAGTTTATGCCGTTATCGATTGCCCTGCGAACAATTGCCTCGATTTCATCGGGTGGGGTTTGTCCAATTCCGCCCATTCCAAGTCCCAATACGCTAAAGCGCTCATTTTCGCCCCCTCGGGGCAGTTTTCTGTATTCCATTCGCTTTCTCCTGATCCTTTTATTCTCGTAAAATGTGACACGGGGTGGGGTTAACCGTAGAATTTCCCCCGCATAAAGGCTATTCGCTCAGCGAGAGCCGCCCTTGTGGTTTTGGCATTCTGCATAATGTCAAAGCCGTGCATTGTCCCCTCTGTTTCATTGAGCCGAACCTCTACACCGCTCTCGCCAAGACGCTCGGCGTAGAGAATTCCGTCATCGTGGAGACAATCGAACTCGGCTGTCTCAATATAGGCGGGTGGCATATAGCCCAGCTCCTCCGCCTCAATAGGCGAATAGTAAAAATAGTCGGGGCTATTTCTGTCCGCCCGCGTCAATGGGGCAATTCTCTCCGAGAGCCTTGAATTCCACATCGGCGTATCGGTATATTTCTTGCAGGACTCACTGTTGTTCCTGGCATCCAGGAAGGGATACGGCAGCATCTGAAAGCGGAAGCGTACGGGGTGTCCCCTATCCTTAGCCATCATACATACGCCAACAGCCAAGGTTGCGCCGGCGCTGTCTCCGCCTATTCCAATTCTGGCCGTGTCTATCCCAAGCTCCGCCGCGTTTTCATACGCCCAGCTCATAGCTGCGTAGCAATCCTCGAAGAAAATCGGGTGCGGATTATCGGGAGCAAGGCGGTAGCGGACAAACAGAACCCTGCAGCCGACCTCCCCAGCATAGCGAACTGCATTTTTGTAGTGATAGCCTGCAGCCTCAAGCACAAAGCCACCCCCGTGTAAATAAATCAGGCACGGCGCGCTCTGCCCGATATCCTTGGGCGATATGAGAAGGAACTCGATCTCCTCCCCGTCAAAGCTCCTTACCCTGTGCCTATCCACCACAAGCTCCTTGTCGCGGAAGAGCCATTTCGGCGTCTTCATATGCGGAACAGCCATACGCAGGAAGCCCTCGCTTATCGGAGGAGTGAATATTGAAAAGGGAAAGAACTCCCACTTTATTTTGTACTTCATTTTTCCTATCCTCCAAAATTATTTTTCGCTGGCTCTATTGTAGCACAACTATCGGTCTTCTTCAACCGTTAAAACAGAAGAACCGCGGAGGCTTTTTTATTAAACCTCTTGCGCTTTTGCCCCATATATGTTAAAATGATAGTAGAAAATATACCGAAAGGGAGATGTGCTATGGGCTGGGATAATTTGAACTGGTACGAGATATGCGACGAGGTGAGCGCTCTGAAGAGCTTTCTTGTCCTTGATAACGAGGAGGCTGTGGGCATCACGGTAGCCACGGGTACATATAGCCACCAGCGAAAGGAAGACGGCACCCGTGTCGGATTTGTGCCGGACAAGGAGCGGCGCTACTCCCTGGAGGAGCTATCGGGTGGCGAGCTTATAAGGCTGGGCGGATTAACCTTCTCTGCTCTGGTCGAGGATAGGTTATATTATACCGATATGTACGGAACTGTAAGATACAAGGGCGACAGCTTTACCACTATGGGCGACTGTATATCAAGCGGTGTATACGAATGCACACGAGTGACAATCGACTTTAGTAAGCCCCTAGAACTGCTTCCCGAGGAGGAGATAATTGGCAGAAAGACAATTCTTGTCAGGGACAACCGCAGGATAAAGGCGCTCTATATCTATCGCGGCTATATGGGCATCGGTGGCTCCAACACCTCCGGCTTCAGCTCGGGCGCGCCTGATATCTACCCCCTTGATACTCTTGACGGAAGTCTGCCCATCTATGTCCTTGGGGACAAGATATGCGCCGTTGTGGGCGATGTAGCTTACCTTGTCCGCACCGTCAACGGCAAACCGGAAATGTATACGCTCAGCTATCGGGAAACCAGCCTCACCCTCCGTGGCGAAGGCGTTGCCTACGATACCATCTCCGCGGCAAT
>JAFTRB010000006.1 GCA_017462445.1 Clostridia bacterium | reverse complement strand
CCTGAGCGAGCGAATGCGAGTCGAAGCTTTGCGTAGCGCAGGCGGAGCAAAGCCGAGCCACCATCGGTGGCGAAGGGATCTAGTAAGGATTATAGCCTACCTATCCTTTTGTTACTTTTCGCTACCGAAGAAAGAGATCCTTCGACTACGCTACGCTTCGCTCAGGATGACAGGTCGGGGAATTCCTATAACAACTCACTTTGCCATAAGGCAAAACTTCACTTCGATAGAAACTTCACTTTGCCATAAGGCAAAACTTCACTTGCGAAGCAAACTTCACCCTTTCAGGAGATCCCTCACCCGACTCCGTCGGGAGCGAGGCAAAGCGCGGAGGGCTTTCATCCTCTAACCTCAAAAAACAAAAAATCCGCCCCCAATACGGAAACGGAAATATACCACCTTTTCACATATCAATCAATATGCTCCCCTTTACGCAGAGATACGGCTCGCCATACTCAACCACAGCGCCCGCCCCACAGGACAAAAGCACCAAATCCGCGCACCCGACTCCACAAGAGGAGCAACAAGGAACACGCCGCCCACCGCTCAGCACCACAAGGGGGATATCCGCCAAGAACCGGGGCAAAGCCTTTCAAGCTTGCAACTCGGAAGTGATTTTCGCCGCGCGCTACTCGGTATCGGCTTGCACCCACCGCCGACTCTCTGCGCCCATTTCACGCCGCTACTCTCTTCGTCACAGTTTTTACGCAACTATTATATATTAAAATCTTTTGCTTGTCAACCCCTTTTGAAAAATCATAGGGGCTTTCTGGATTGTCTATTTGAAGGATTGCGCATATATGCAAGAATTATGTCTACCAAGAGCAGGCCAAGCCCAACGAAGGCAAGCCGCCATTGTAGGGACCGGCGTTAGGGCGGTCCGTGTAAGATAACCCGGAAAGTATAGTGTTCTGTATTGTAGGGACCGGCGTCCTCGACGGTCCGTGTTGGGCACCCACAGAGCATGTCTAGCCCAACGAAGGCAAGCCACATTAATGCCTCCCTCCGGGAGGGAGGTGGCACGAGCCTGTGAGTGACGAAGGGAGAGCGCGAAAAGCCCTGTGCCCTCTCTGTAAGCCTTGTTCAACAAAAGAAAGCCACATCCCAAGCCTTGTACCCACAAGGCGAGCCCGGCCGTGTCACCCTGAGCGAGCAAATGCGAGTCGAAGCTTTGCGCAGCGCAGGCGGAGCAAAGCCGAGGAACGAAGTGACGAAGGGATCTAGCAAGGATTATAGCCAACCTATCCTTTTGTTACTTTTTGCTACCGAAGAAAGAGATCCTTCGACTCCACTCCTTTCCGCTCAGGATGACAGGTCGAGGGCGTTCCTATAACAACTCACTTTGCCGAAGGGCAAAACTTCACTTCGATAGAAACTTCACTTTGCCGAGGGGCAAAACTTCACTTCGATAGAAACTTCACTTTGCCGAGGGGCAAAACTTCACTTGCGACGCAAACTTCACCCTTTCAGGAGATCCTTCGACTCCACTCCGTTTGAAATTTGCAACATTTTTGGACAAATAGGTTGACATTCTCGCTTTTCACGAGAGCCCTCACTGTGCGAGGATTGCCTCGAGGTTGTCGACGATAAAGGCTTGGGCTTGTCTGTTGTACATCACTGCGATGTATTCGCCGCGGTAGCCCGAGCGGTGCTCAAGTGTAATGCCGAGCATTTCGCCGTCAGAGGTGGGGACCTTGACAGGCTGAGTATTAAAGCTGCTTATCTCAAGAATGCCGTTCTCTACGAGCCAGCCCGCAATTTGCTTGTAGGAGAGCTTCTTGACAAGCGAGGTATCAACAAGCGCATTTATTCTCTCGGTGATATCGGTGAGCGATATGGGCGCGTCGGAGTATTCAAAGCGCATAAGCTGCTCGGGCAGAATAGAAAACTGTCCCCTTTTTACCTTCTTGGGCTTTTCTACGCCACCGTTCTCCACAACCTGGCGCAGGATATCGCTGACAAAGAAGAAGCAACGCGAGATGCGGATATTGTTCGCAATATCCGTGTCGGCTATCGGGGTATCATCAAGGGGATTAATGCCATTTGCAAGCTTATCTATAAAGCTCCTGGCATACGCAATCTTTTCAAGCTCTGTCATTTTCATTTCTCCAGTCTGTAAATATGTAAATAGTTATTTGCTTTTTGCTATTAAAAAACAAGCTTCGCAATTTCATTGCAGTTATTAACAACCAGCATTTGCGCGCCCCTGTCAAGCAGGATTCTCCTGACTGTATACCCATGTTCAGTGGGTACCGTGTCAAAAATACAGCCCAGCTCCTCGCCCTTTTCTGTCGGGGTATAGTAGCCTCTGGCCTTCTCCTCAGGATGAAAAACGAGATAGCCGCGGATAGTCAGCCATAGGTTGATTTGAGTATAAGAGATTTTTGTCACCCGCTTGCGGTCAATCAGGCGATTAATCCACTTGGCAAGCCTTGCCGTGCCGACCGGAGCAGTCGAATAAACAAAGCTCTCAATATCCCCTTGACTAACCTCGAAGGGCTGCTTCCTTGTCAGTCTGGCCGTTCTTGCCCCGGGAGCCTTCCGCGCCTCAAGGTATTGGCGCAACACATCCGAGACAAAAAAGAGACATCTGGAAATGCGGACATTATTAAATAGGCTCTCCGCCTCAATCGGCTTACCGTCAAAGGGACTAAAGCCGCTTGCCAATTTATGAATATACTCCTTGGCATAGGCAACCCTTTCAAGCTCGGTCATTTGCTCCTCCTTCCGGATTATGTAAATAGTTATTTACTTTACCTAAATCAAAATTCCGTTGCAATGGTCGATCTCGTGCTGGATAATCTGGGCGGTCCAGCCGGTGTAGACCTTTGTGCGATTTTTCATATCAACCGTCTGAAATTTAACACGGATGGCGCGGTAGCGCTTACATTTGCGCGGTCCGCCCAAAAGAGAGAGACAGCCCTCCTCGGCTTCGTATATCCCCTCGCGCGACAGGATCTCCGGGTTGAGCATCACAGAATAGCAGGGCTCTTTACCGCTCTCGTCAAGGAAGGCAATTATCCTCTTTCTCTCTCCAATCATATTCGCCGCCATACCGACGCAGCCCTCTCGGTGCGCCCTAAGCGTATCCAAAAGGTCCTCGGCTATTCTGATATCGTCCTTTGTTGCCGTCTCGCTCCGCAGCGCCAAACATATCGGGTCGTGGATTAGTTCCTTAATCATATTTGCACCCCACCTATCTGCCCACTTTTTTCAAGATAAACCTAAACTCATTGCGTAATTTTCCGTTCGCATCGGGCAATTTTCGGGTTGTGAAGTCGTAGCACTCAAACTCGCCTTGATAATAGAATTCATTGTCGGTGAATTTGGTGAAAATAAAGATTGGCTTTTTCGTGATTTTGGCATCCATTAGCTCCCTATTTGCAGGGGTAATCACTTGGTCACCATACATCCCCTCACCGGAAAATACAAACATCTCATCGCTCTCGCCTATCCAGCCGTCGTGATAAGCGAAGCTAATATAGCCTCTCAATGGAACAACCGAAATCAAAACCATCCTTGCTTCATTTGAGCTTACCCCTCTGTTAATGTTAACATTTCTAAACTTTTGCAAAAGCTCGGCTTGTGTCAACCTTGGCAGAGGTCCTCGCCCGGGAGTTCTAGGCGGTGGCGGATCAATTGGTATTGGAGGATCCGGTGGTATAGGCGGAGCCTTTTTTTCAATTGACACTATTATCCCACCCCGAGGCGTTGAAGGCAGATTAATAACATCTCCAACACTCTTGCCTATCCAAGACTGCTGATACTTGCGATTTTCCACATCAACCTTATATTTTTTGCTTCCTTCGGGAGTTTCAATAGTGACAGAGCAACCATCCTCTATCGAATCTATACTATAATCTTGCTCGACATTATTTTGCATAGCTTATCTCCTGCCCCACAGGGGCGTATGTCCGTTTTTTCTGTACCGTATGCGCAATTTTGCGCCATTAACCCCTTTTTGTCCTCTTTACAAGCGCGGTTATCCTCTCGCGTAGGGCGGGGGTGTCATAACGCTTGCTAAGCCTCCAGGTCCAGTTGTCGCAGGCGGTGGAGGGAGTGTTCATTCTGCCCTCCCTGTTGGTTAATGCGAGATAGTCCTGCATCGGCACAACCGCCAGGTTCGCTATACTGCCGAGGGCAAGCTCGATAAGGTCATAGACACGGCTCTGCCCCACCCTGCGCTGACACTCGCGGTTAAATCTCGCCCTCGCCTCGCCCTCCAGCCCCGAGATCCAGGAGCGAATGCAATCCGAATCGTGGGAGGCGGGATAAACGACGCAGTTTTTTGTGGTATAGGTTCTCGGCAGATACTCGTTATTCTCCTCAAAGAAGGCGAACTGCAGCATCTTCATTCCGGGGAAGCCGCTGACGCGAAGAAGCTCGCGCACATCATCGGTAATAAAGCCCAGGTCCTCGGCGATTATCTTAGCACGGGGGTAGGTCTTTCGCACTTTTCTGAACAGCTCGATGCCCGGCGCGCTGTTCCACCTGCCGCCCCTTGCGGTGGTGTCGCCGTAGGGTATGCTGTAATAGCCTGCAAAGCCGCGGAAATGGTCTATGCGTAAAATGTCATAGAGCTTGAATGCCTCGCCGACTCTGTCAAGCCACCAGGCAAAGCCCTCCTTTTCCATTCTCTCCCAATTGTAAATGGGATTACCCCAGAGCTGACCGTCGGGCGAGAAGCCGTCGGGAGGACAGCCGGCTACCTCGATGGGATTATAGTCACCGTCAAGAAGGAACTGCTCGGGATTTGCCCAGACATCCATACTATCGTGGGCAACATATATGGGCATATCTCCAATGACGAGAATTCCTTTCTTATGCGCGTAGTCGAGCAGAGCGCGCCAGCCGCGGTGGAACTCATACTGGACCCACATCCAAAATCCCATCTCTTTTTCATAGAGCGAGGAATTTTCCTTCGCCTTCTTATAGTCGCGATGCTCCTCCTGCCAGCTTGTCCAGGAGGCGTAGGAATGCTCCACCTTCAACGCCATAAACAGCGCGTAATCCGAGAGCCAAGCGTCACCCGTGCGAAGAAAACGGCGGTATTCCGCGCTCGGCTTAAAACGAGAGTAGGCAAGACGGAGCGCCCGATACCTGTTCTCGAAAAGCCAGCCGTAGTCAACCCTCTCGGTATCGTGGCGGAAGCTCTTAAGCTCCTCGCTTGTAAGAAGCCCCTCCTCCCCAAGCGTGTCCAAATCGATAAAATAGGGGTTGCCTGCCACCGAGGAAGGCGACTGGTAGGGGCTGTCACCGTAGGAGGTGGGATTGAGCGGAAGAACCTGCCAGCACCTCTGCCCCGTGGCGGAGAGAAAATCTATAAATTTATAGGCGGATCTGCCAAAGCTACCGATGCCATACCTTGAGGGTAAGCTGCTTATCGGCATCAAAATGCCCGCCTTATGAGAAAAACCAAAATTCTTTTTGTAATCGTTCAAAGCTATGTCCTGCCTAAATATTTTTCTTCAATTATATCATTCACTTCAGCAAAACGCAATAGCCGAAAGGGAGAATTTGCAAAATTTGGCGCAAAGCGCCCAGAAGCGACAAAGGAAAGGCGCCCCCAAGCCTCCCTCCGGGAGGGAGGTGGGTTTTGTGTTAACATAGCACGCCAGGATAAAACATTGCTCTCGCACAAAACACGGAAGGAGCCAGCGAAAAGCCTTGTACCCTCTCTGTAAGCCTAGTCAATCAAGAGCAAGCGATAGTTATGCCTTCTCCAGTGTGAGAAGGTGTCACCTTTGGGTGACGGATGAGGTGTAACCGAGGCTTTGCGCCCACTACGGCTAAACAATTACCCAGCCTTGCGCCCTCTCCCTCACCCGACTCCGTCGGGAGCTCCCTCCCGGATGGAGCCCTGAAAAAAGGCAAGCCGCCATTGTAGGGACCGGCGTCAGGGCGGGCTGTGGTGGATAACCCACAAAGTATAGTGTTCAGTGGTCAGTGGTCAGTGGTTAGTGGTGTAGGGACCGGCGTCTCGACGGTCCGTGTGGGATAACCCACAGAGCAAGCCCAGCCCAACGAAGGCAAGCCACACTTAAGCCTTCTCCAGTGGGATGAAAGTAAAGATATCCGCTTGCGCGTCTATCTTGGTATGAGGTGTCAACCAAAGCCTTG
>JAFTRB010000059.1 GCA_017462445.1 Clostridia bacterium | reverse complement strand
TGCCCTATCAGTTATAATCCTGTCCAGTGTAAGATGTCCGCTTGTCAAGGTGCCTGTCTTGTCGGTAAAAAGAATATTCAACGAGCCTGCCGTCTCTATTCCCACAAGCTTTTTAACCAGGATATTATCCCTGACCATTCTACGCATATTCATCGCAAGGACGACCGTTATCATCATAGGAAGCCCCTCGGGGACAGCCACCACAACAACAGTTATCATAAGAGTTAATGTGTGAAGCAATGTTGTTCCCAAAAATCTGAAGTCCTTCAGGCTTGCAATAATTGCAGCAGGATCATAGCCATTATCGGCAATAAACGCATTAAACAGATATACAAGCCCGACAATTGCCGAAACAATGTATCCAAGCCTGCTGATTTGCGATGCCAGCTTTGACAAACGGAGCTTTAGCGGACTTGTTCTGGTTTCCTCCTGAATATCGCCCGCAACCATCCCGTAATAGCTCTTCTCACCGACTCGCTCAACAAGCATTTTTCCGCTTCCTTCGGTTATAACCGAGCCGCGAAATATACGGCAATCATCACTAAGCTCAAAGCTCCTCGGTTCTCCCGAATGCTTATATACCTCGGCATTCTCGCCATTAAGAGCGGATTGATCTACCGTGATTTTGCCCTCGATCAATCTACCGTCTGCCTGTATTCTCTCACCAACCGAAAGCAACACAAGATCTCCGACCACCAGTTCATCGGCATCGATCTCGCTGACAGCATTATCTCTTATCACACAGCTACGGCTGCTTCTGGTTTCCTCCTCAATTTTTGCAAAGGCGCGTTCGCTTCCCTGCTCTGAAACGGTTGATACAAGCGTTGCAATAAGAATAGCAACAACAATTCCACCAATCTCTATAAAATTACAATTTCCAAAGGTGAAAAGAACCTCCAGCCCCAGGGCAATTAGCAAAACCTTTATTATTGGGTCGGAGAGATTCTCGAGAAACCGACGAAAGAAGCTCTTTGTTCTTGAGCGCTTAAGCGAGTTGTCTCCATAAAGACGGCGTGATTCCTCAACCTCTTCCCGGCTTAACCCCTTTTCCTTTAGCTTCATAACACACTCCCCTTCTTTTATACTGATTTATATGCTCAAGGTGGAAGAAAAATAACAGGAATACCCTCCAAAAAAGAAAAATAGCGATGCATTTTGCATCGCTATTAAAAACCCGCGTGAGCCGTGTAAGGCAATTTTTAACCCGGTTTTACCAGGGGGGTGTCCTCTCTCTATCTTTGCGCTTCCAACATCCGATTGGGGAAGGTATAAAAACAGTTCCCGTCGGGAGGCCTGCATCCCGAATAAAGAAGCCCGGACTCCGTTTACTAATGTGTCGGTCCAAATATCACAATATCACGAGCCCCGCAGGAGAACAATCAGTTTTCGTCGTAATTGACCTCGTTGAAGAGAAGGTCGTTGAAGTAGTCCTCAACCTTTTCAAACTCCTCATCATCGTCAATAGTCTCGAAGAATGTATCATCTCCAACATTATGTCCGCGGAGGATAACATACTCGTCCCCATCCTCATCGGTGGGAACAAGAGCATAGTAGTCATTATCATCGATGGTAACTCTTGCGTAAAGCTCAAATTCATGCTCCTCGCCGGTTTCCTCATCGGTAAGGGTCATAAAATAGCCCTCTTCCTCATCTACCAGCTCATCTCTCTCGATATCAGCCATTTTCTTTCTCCTTTATTATTATACTTCGATTTTAATATATTATGTATGCTTTGTCAATAGCTTTTTCAAAGAATATCCGCAAGAATACTATTGCTTACATAAAAGCCCTGCTCGGTTAAAAACAAATTCCCATTATCCATTCCCATAAGCCCGAGAGAAATATAATTATTAATCTTACCTTCTCTGCCCTGCAGGAAGCTCTCGCCGAAACGGGAATAGTATCTGTCAAGACAAATCCCTTCAGAAAGCCGAAAATGCATCATTGCATACTCCAGCTTCTCGCCATCCAGGTCAATGATATCAATATCGGTGCAAGAATCGACCGAGGAAAGATATTCATCAAGCGAACGAATATTACCAAATCTGACACCGTGAAAATAGGAGTATGCTGCGGCACCAAGACCTATGTATTCCTCGTCGCGCCAATACTTCAGATTGTGACGGCTCTCATAGCCCACTCTTGCATAATTTGATATTTCATAATGCTTGTATCCATTCCGGGAGAGCAGCCGCGCGGCGGAATAGTACATTCTGCATTCATCATCCTCGCTTGGAACAGGAAGGCTATCACGCATATCAAAGAAGGGGGTCCCCTCCTCAATTATTAGCCCGTAGGCAGATATATGCTCCGGGGAAAGCTCTATTACTCGCTCAAGCGTTGACATAAAGCTCTCAACCGTTTGCTCGGGAATTCCATACATCAAATCAACGCTGATATTGTCAAAGCCAACGTCTCGCAGCATATAATATGAAGAAAGAAAATCCTCGAAGGAATGAATTCTGCCCAGGAATTTCAGTTCGTTTTCGTGAATAGATTGAAGTCCTATGCTGATCCGATTAATACCAAGCGCTCTTGCGTTCTCCGCCCAGGCTCTTGTCAATGTGCCGGGATTTGCCTCAATTGTAAACTCATTTTCCCTGATATCAAAGCTTGTGCGCAGCCCCAAAACGAGTCTTGAAAGGAGGTCTTCGGGCAGAAGACTTGGTGTTCCACCGCCAATGTAAACAGTGTCGATGACGCCCACATCCTTGCCCTTATATTTCTTCGCCTCGCTAAGCAATCTATCAACATATTCCGCCATCTGCCTTTCCCTGTCCGAGTAGGAGCAGAAGTCGCAATAGCGACACTTGCTTTTACAAAAGGGAATGTGAATGTATAAGCCTCTATTTGTCATCATCAAGCCTGAGCACTGCCATAAATGCCTCCGGAGTAACCTCGACGCTTCCAAGTTTACGCATCTTCTTTTTACCCTCCTTCTGCTTTTCAAGCAGCTTCTTTTTACGGGTAATGTCACCGCCGTAGCACTTGGCAAGCACATCCTTGCGCATTGCCTTGACCGTTTCTCTTGCGATAATCTTGGAGCCGATTGCCGCCTGGATAGGAATC
Source organism: Clostridia bacterium (assembly GCA_017462445.1). The sequence goes on along the minus strand of JAFTRB010000059.1, from coordinate 536 downwards.
TCGAAGAGCTGGCGTGGAATATTCTCCTTCAGCTTCTCTGCTATCTTCCTTGCCCTCGCGTATGCTCTATCCTCAAATACAATGAAGGAAAGAGCGTCAACAACCTCGCCGTTAAGCATAAAGTCCAGCTTTACGAGCTTAGAAGGCTCATAGCCCTTTAGCTCATAGTCCAAGGAGGCGTAGCCCTTGGAGCGGCTCTTAAGAGCATCGAAGAAGTCATATATTATCTCATTCAGGGGTAAATCATAAATAAGCTCAACCCTTGTTGTGTCGAGATATTTAGTATCTATATATGTGCCTCGCCTGTCCTGACAGAGGCTCATAATTCCTCCCATATAGTCTGTCGGTGTTATTATAGATGCCTTCATAATAGGCTCATACGAGGTGTCAATCTCATCGGGTGACGGGAAGGATGAGGGGTTATCAATCATTACAGTATCTCCACCGCGAAGCTTGACCTTGTAAATTACGGACGGCGCAGTGGTGATAAGATCAAGATTGAACTCTCTCTCTAGCCTTTCCTCGATAATCTCCAT
>JAFTRB010000058.1 GCA_017462445.1 Clostridia bacterium | reverse complement strand
GGAAGGCTAAAGAAAGCAAGCCCAGCCCGTGTCATCCTGAGCGAGCAGAATGCGAGTCGAAGCTTTGCGTAGCGTAGGCGGAGCAAAGCCGAGCCACCATCGGTGGCGAAGGGATCTAGTAAGGATTATAGCCTACCTATCCTTTTGTTACTTTTCGCTACAAAAGGAAGAGATCCTTCGACTCCACTCCGTTCCGCTCAGGATGACAAAAATGCCCTGCTTCAAGGCGCTCACTGTGGCTAAGCAATCACCCAGCCTTACGCACTCTCCCTCACCCGACTCCGTCGGGAGCTCCCTCCCGGAAGGAGCCTTAAAGAAGGGTACAAGGATTTTCGCGCTCCCCCTTCAATTTTTTGGTGACATTTCGTCCGCTTGAAAGGGCAATTTGCATAGATTATTCTGCCGTGTTTATGCACTCTGCACAAAAGCCTTTTTAGTAAGTTTGTTAAATAATTAATTAATAGAAGAAAGGTTGATTTTTTGCATTTTCTGTGGTAATATTTAATATGTGGAAAAATTGGCTTTTTACAGACGGAGGGGACAGTGTTTAGGAGAACCGTAAGCTTTTTATATGTGCTTAATATCGTTTTTCAGGCTCTGTTTTCGCTGTTATTTGCTATTGGAGTCGCTCTGCTTTTGGGCTGGGTAAGCACGACCTACTGGTCCTGGCCAAGCTGGGTGTATGTACCCCTTATCCTTTTCGGAGTTGTGGTAGGAATGATTTCAATGGTTCGCTTCATAATCTCGGCTTCCCGAGGGCTTGATAATCTGGAAAGACAGCACGCCCGTGACAGCGCCGAGGAGCAAGATGGGCAGGATAAACGGTAAAAGCCTGAATATAATAAAGGTAGAAAAATGGATAATAATTCAAAAATGCAGAAGAGAGCAAGGCTTATGTCCACTCTTGCGGATTCCCTGCTCTTTCTTCTATGCGAGCTTGTGGCAGGCGGAGTCGTTGTCGGCATCTTTGCCCTGCTTGGAAAATATGATTCGGGCGTATTGCTTGGCGCAATAATAGGCGCTGTGGCAACCGTCTTAAATTACTCTATAATGTCCCTCTCAATAAACCGCGCTATTGACCGCTTCCTTGAAGCGAGGGGCGACAGAGAGATGGACGAGGAGGAGGCAGAGCGCTTCTCTGCCGAGCATGTTGTCAGAATACAGGCAACGGTAAAGCTCTCTTACATCATACGAATGGTAATTATGGTCGCCGCCCTTGTGGTGGCGCTGATAAGCGGCTGGTTTAATCCCATAGCAACGGTCATACCGCTGCTGCTCTTCAAGCCGGTGCTTTATGTTATAGAATTTATAAGAGGAAAGAAGGAGGGTAAATAATGGATCTTGGAAAAGGCCCAATGATAATCCTGAGGATAACCGAATGGGCCAAGTCACTTGGCGCAATGTTCGGCAATCCCATAACGCAGACGACCGTTTCGCTCCTTGTGGTATCCATACTCCTTATCACGGTCGCGCTTATAGTTCACAAGGCTGTGAAGAAGGGTGACAAGAAAAAGCCCTCAGGCTTCCTCGTTATCGTGGAGAAGCTTATAGGAATGCTCAGAAATCTGGTCCGCGATACTATGGGCGAGCATAATATGCGCTTTGTTCCTTATATAGGTACACTGTTCCTCTCCTCGATAATCGGTATGCTTATCGGTATGACACAGATATTCCGCTCGACTACCGCGGATTTGTCGGTAACTTTAGCTTGGGCTATCGTCACCACCGGTATGGTGTGGTACAACAACATCAAGAACTTCGGCTTCCTTGCCTGGCTTAAGGGCTTTACCGAGCCTATTGCGGTAATGACACCGATGAATATAGTTTCAGAGATTGCAAGCCCTGTGTCGATGGCGTTCCGTCACTTCGGTAATGTGGCAGGAGGCTCGGTGCTTACAGCGCTTATCTACGGCGCGCTTGCAGGACTTACAAATATCGTATTCGGTTGGCTTCCCGAGGCGGTGCTAAGCGTATTCCCCTCTATCTTCCAGATTGGTATACCCGCTGTACTGTCACTCTATTTCGACCTCTTCTCAGGCTTTATTCAGGCGTTTGTATTCTGCCTTCTGACGATGGTATATGTCGGCGGAGCCTGCCCTCCCCCCGAGGAATTGAGCAAGAGCGAGTAAGAGTAACACTAACCACTGATAATCAAGAGCAATCATATCTGGGAGCTTGCTCACAAGGATGATTGCCGCAGATTGCTCTTTCGGTGGTTTGTCGCAAGACAAACATAGTGCGTCAGCACCAAGACCTCCCCGAGGGCTTGCACCGATAAAGAGTACCACT